>NZ_LPDI01000042.1:0-34926 GCF_001528895.1 Burkholderia sp. MSMB1078WGS
ATCTTGTAGAGGCGCTGGCCGGCCTTGACGTCGGTGCCTTCGGTGAATTCACGGCGCAGCACGATGCCGTCGACCCGCGCGCGCACTTGCGCGACGAGGAATGCACTGGTGCGGCCCGGCAGGTCGGTGAAGACCGGCACGGCTTGCGGCTGGACGGTGACGACGCCGACTTCCGGCGTTTGCGGCGGCGGTGCCGATTCTTTTTTCCCGCACGCGGCCAGGAAAACGGCGGCCGTCGCGACAGTGATTAAGCGGTATGGAACCCGTTCGACGCGCATGGAGCGACCTCTGTGTATAACCAATGGAATAAGTGACGCGCCCGGCAGGAGCGCAACACGGATGCGCCTCGCGGCGCAGATCGAACACCTGAATTACTGGACTGCTAGATACAGCACGTCGGCACGAGACCTCCGTGCCGACGGGGATGCCGCGAACTGCGGACTGGTACTGGGGCGGGAATCAGCAGAGTGGGATATTAACTGATTGCCACTTGGGTCATTCGATCGTAGGGTGGTATTGTATATACATTCACGAATGTATGTAAAAAGCCCGTTTGTGCTCCGCCGACTGCCCAGTCTTACAGATTGTTACCAGCAGCAAGCATAGCCCGTCTGCATGACGGCGACGAGGGGTTGCGAACCCTATATTCACCGACGATCGATTCAATCAGGCCTGCACATGGTCAGACGTACCAAGGAGGAGGCGCTCGAGACGCGCAATCGCATTCTCGACGCCGCCGAACACGTGTTCTTCGAGAAAGGCGTGTCGCATACGTCGCTCGCGGACATCGCCCAGCACGCCGGCGTGACGCGCGGCGCGATCTACTGGCATTTCGCGAACAAGAGCGAACTGTTCGATGCGATGTTCGACCGCGTGCTCCTGCCGATCGACGAACTGAAGCGGATACCGATCGACGCGCCGGGCGGCAATCCGCTCGACAAGGTGCGCCAGATCCTGATCTGGTGCCTGCTCGGCGTGCAGCGCGACCCGCAGCTGCGGCGCGTGTTCAGCATCCTGTTCATGAAGTGCGAGTACGTCGCGGACATGGAACCGCTGCTGCAGCGCAACCGCGCGGGGATGAGCGAGGCGCTGCACATGATCGACGCCGATCTCGCGGTGGCCGTGGGGCTCAAGCTGCTGCCGGAGCGGCTCGATACGTGGCGCGCGACGCTGATGCTGCACACGCTCGTCAGCGGGTTCGTGCGCGACATGCTGATGCTGCCCGACGAAATCGACGCCGAGCAGCATGCGGAAAAGCTCGTCGACGGCTGCTTCGACATGCTGCGCTACAGCCCGGCGATGCTGAAGGACCGCGACTGACGCGGCGCATGGCGCGCCCCGTCGCCGTGCCGGGTCAGGCCGCTTCCGCGCGATGCGCGCGAGCCCGCCGGTTCGACGCGGCCACCGAATCGCGTGCCGGCATCGGCGCGCCGGCCAGCCCCGCGATCCATGCGTCGGTCGACATCACGGCCGCAAAATTCGACTGGAACACCACCGCGTACGCGCGGTGAATCTCCTCGGCGCTCGCCGCGCCCGCTTCGTTCTCGTAAGGCAGCGCGCCCGTCGCATCGTCCAGGTATTCGACCTTCAGCCCCGCATGCGCCGCGTGATAGACCGTCGACGCATTGCAGTTGTGCGTCATGTAGCCGGCTACCGCGAGCGTGTCGATGCCGTGCGCGTCGAGCCACGCGGCGAGATCGGTGCCGGCGAACGAGCTGGCCTGCGCCTTCTCGATCCGATGCGCGTACGGCCGGCTGGCGACCACCGCGTGCAGCGCGACGCCGTCGGTGCCGGGCGCGAAGATCGGCGCGCCGGCCGGCGCGACGTGCTGAACCACGATCACCGGCACGCCGGCCGCGTGCGCGGCGTCGATCGCGCGGCCGATGTTCGCGAGCGACACGTCGAGCGGTGGATATTCGATCGGCAGGTTGCCCGTCACGTATTCGTTCTGCACGTCGATCACGATCAGTGCGCGGCGGAAAGCGGGACGGGAAGCGGAATGCGGGACGGCGTTCGACATGGCGGGCTCCTGGTCGGCGGCGCTGCCCCGCCCCGGAGCGGGGCGGCCAGCAGTGCGATGCGACGCATTGTCGGGCCGCGTGGCGAGCGCCGATAGTGGCCCGATAGCCATTCTTCGATAAAATCGGGCCATCGCCTTTCCGGAACCCGCCATGCTCGCCGCCGCGTCGCCCGCCCCATCCGTTCCGACCGTCGTCGCCGTGATCGCGTACGACGGCATCAGCCCGTTCCACCTGTCGGTGCCGTCGGTCGTGTTCGGCAAGGAGCGCGACGCGGACGCGTCGCCCGCGTTCACGTTCCGCGTCTGCTCGGCCGAGCGCGGCCCGCTCGCGACGACGGGCGGCTTCACGATCGCCGCGCCGTACGGGCTCGATGCGCTCGACGATGCGGACATCGTCATCGTGCCCTCCTGGCGCGACCCCGACGAAGCGCCGCCCGACGCGCTGCTCGATGCCGTGCGCGCGGTCGCCGCGCGCGGCGCCGAACTCGTCGGGCTGTGTCTCGGCGCTTACGTGCTCGCCGCGGCCGGCCTGCTCGACGGCCGCCCGGCCACCACGCACTGGGCGTGGGCCGACGATTTCGCCCGGCGCTTTCCACGCGTGAAACTCGATCCCGACGTGCTGTACGTGGACGACGGCAACCTGACGACGTCGGCCGGCACCGCCGCGGGGCTCGACTGCTGCCTGCACGTCGTGCGGCGGCGCTTCGGCTCGGAAGCCGCGAACCGGATCGCGCGCCGCCTCGTGATCCCGCCGCACCGGCAGGGCGGGCAAGCCCAATACGTGCCGCAGCCGGTCGCCGCACACCCACGCGATGCGCGGCTCGCGGGCCTGCTCGACTGGGTGCGCGCCCATCTCGACGCCGCGCACAGCGTCGATTCGCTCGCCGAGCGCGTACTGATGAGCCGGCGCACGTTCACGCGCCACTTCCGCCAGGCGACGGGCACGACCGTCACGGCGTGGCTGCAGGCCGAGCGGCTCGCGCGCGCGCGGCATCTGCTCGAAACCACCGGACAATCGATCGACGCGATCGCGCAGGCGGCCGGCTACGGCTCGAGCGTGTCGCTGCGCCAGCATTTCGCGGGCGCGCTCGGCACGTCGCCGTCTGCGTATCGAAGGGAATTTCGCGGCGCCGGAGCCGGCGCGGGACAGTGACGCCTGCCGCGCGGGCGGCGGGCAGGCCGTGACGCGGAGCCGGGCGGCCGGTCAGCCGCCGTTGAACCAGCGTGCCGCGTAAAGCAGCAGCGCGACGAACACGATCATCGCCGCCCAGGCCCACACGGGTATCGTGCCGGAATCGCGATGCCGGAGCGCGCTCGCCGCGCGCCCGCTCAGCGCGCCGCCGAGATGCGGCGGCAGCGCACGCTTCGTCGCGGCCACCAGCGATGCCGGCCGCAGAAATACGTGCTGGCGCCGCTGCGCCGATGCGCTCGCGCGATTCGGCGCGAGACCGTGCTTCGCCTGCACGACCGCCCCGAACTCGCGGAAGAACGTGTCGGTCCATTCGCGCAGCGCATTGTCGATCTGCCGCCCCGGCAGTTCGGCGAGCGGCCCGCTCGCCGTCGCCCAGACCACGTACTCGATTCGCGTGGCGGTCGCATCGTCATCCGGCATCAGTGCGAGTTCGACCTGGCCGCGCAGTGCGCCGAGCCCGTCGGCCCGCGCCTTGAAGTTGAGCACGCGGCGCGGCTGCCCTTCCGCGTCGCCCTGCTCGGCGGCCGCATGCGCGCGCACGTCGTAGCGGGCACGCAGTGGGCCGAGCGGCACCGTGATCGTCAGCGCAAATTCGCCGTGCGCGAGTTTCACGAATGATTCGCAATGATCGAAGCTCGCGCGCAACAGCGCGAGATCCTCGAGCGCATCCCGCACGACAGGCGGCGCGAGCGGTACGCGTAACGTGTCGTTCAGTTCCATGACGCCTCCCCGATGAATGCGCGCCGCATCAGGACGTCTCGACGAGACTGTCGATCCGCGCGACATCGAAGGCGACGTAGTGCGCCAGCACGGCCGCCGCCTCGTTCGGTTCTTCGTAACTCCATGCGGCGTTCTCGATCACGCCGTCTTCCGTCTGCAAGTCGAAATGCACGGCCTGCCCCCTGAACGGGCAGGCCGACGTGACGCCCGATTTCACGAGCCGGCGCATGTTGACGTCGCTGCGCGGCAGGTAATGGATGTCCGGGAGCCCCGCTTCACGCACGGTCAGCGCGCCGTGCGAATCGGCATAGGTGATGCCGCGATGGATCACGCGCACGCGATGACGGTTCGGCACGATTTCGAGTCGAGGGTCGGCTGCATCGGACATCGTTTCTCCTTCGGGCGGCCGCCAGGCCGGGGCAGGAAACGAAAAAGCCACGGCACGCATGCCGTGGCTTTCATTATGGGCGAAACTTCGTCCGATTGCGCGCCCGGGGCCCGGACCGCGCGCGGCGGGCTACTGCGCACTCCACTGGAACGCGGCTTTCGCGCCGCCCTTCGCGCCGACCGTGACGGCGCGCGATTCGTCGCTACCCTGGTACGACGCATGCACCGTATAGCGCCCCGGCGGCAGCTTCACCAGCATGTACGGCCCGCGCGCGTCGGTCGACAGCACCTCGGTACCCTTGCCGTCGACGATCCGGACATGGACGTCGGCCAGGAACTCGCCGCCCTTGCCGGTGAAGCGCAGCGCCAGCGGCCACGACGCCTCGTTACGCTGGAAGGCCGTCGACTGGTCCTTGCCGATACCGCCCGACACGTAGCTGACATCGCCTTGCTGGCTCGCGGCGGGCAGGCCGTCCGACTGCGCGTACGCGCCGGTCGCGCCGGCCGCGAGGCCAGCGGACAGCGCCGCGGCGACGGCAAATCGGGACACGTTGCGTAGATATTGCATGGCTCTCTCCTTGGGGTCGGAACACATACGGGGCGCAGCGTCACGCGGGTCGCACGGCGGCGCCCGCCGCGGCCGGCCGGACCGGCCGTCGGCCGTGGCCGGTCAGCTCAAGTCGACCGGCACGAAGATCTGTGCATTATCGCGCTGGATCAGCAGAGCAAGACTGTTGCCCGCGCCCTTCACCGCGTCGCGCAACTGCTCGGGGCTCGTGACCGGGCGGCCGTTGACCGCGAGGATCACGTCGCCCGGCTGGATGCCCGCGTTGGCGGCCGGCCCGCCGGCCTGCTGCACGATCAGCCCGTGCGACAGGTTGCTGGCGCTACGCTCCTGCGGCGACAGCGGACGCACCGCGACACCCAGGCGGCCCTGTTCGACCGGCCCGCCGTCGTTCGACGCGAGCTTCGCATCGGACATCGCGCCGAGCGTCACGCTGATCGACTTCTTCGACTTGTCGCGCCAGATCTGCAGGTCGGCTTTCGAACCCGGCTTCAGGTTCGCGATCTGCGCGGGCAGCGACGTCGAATCGGCGACCGGCGAACCGTTGACCGACAGGATCACGTCGCCCGGCTGCAGGCCGGCCTTCGCGGCCGGCCCGTTGGCGTCGACCGAGCTGACGAGCGCGCCGTCCGGCTTCTGCAGTCCGAACGAGCTCGCGAGCGTCTGGTTCAGCCCCTGCACGGCGACACCGAGGCGGCCGCGGCTCACGTGGCCCGTCTTCACGAGCTCGTCCTTCACCTTGATCGCCTCGTTGATCGGGATCGCGAACGACAGGCCCTGGAAGCCGCCCGTCTGCGAGTAGATCATCGAGTTGATGCCGATCACCTCGCCCTGCAGGTTGAACAGCGGGCCGCCGGAGTTGCCGGGGTTCACCGGCACGTCGGTCTGGATGAACGGCGTGTAGTTCTCGTCCGGCAGCGCGCGCGACTTCGCGCTGATGATGCCCGACGTGACCGTGTTGTCGAAGCCGTACGGCGAGCCGATCGCGACGACCCACTGGCCGACCTTGCTCTGCGCCGGGTCGCCGATCTTCACGGTCGGCAGGCCGCTCGCGTCGATCTTCAGCACGGCGACGTCGGACTGCTTGTCGGAGCCGACGACCTTCGCCTTGTATTCGCGCTTGTCGGTCAGCTTGACCGTGACGACGTTCGCACCGTCGATCACGTGTGCATTGGTGAGGATGTATCCGTCGGAACTGACGATGAAGCCCGACCCGAGACTCGCGCTCGGCTGGTCGTCCGGCTGCGCGTCGCCGCCCATGCCCGGCACCTGGCCGTAGAAGTGCTTGAAGAACTGGTAGAACGGGTCGCTCGGATCGATCGGCAGTTGCGGTTGCGGCGCACGTCGCGACACCTGCTTCACGACATGCTTCGCGCTGATGTTCACGACCGCCGGGCCGTAGGTCTCGACGAGCCCGGAGAAATCGGGAATGCCGGTCTTGGCCGCGGCTTCGGCCGGCATCAATGCGGCCGCCTGCGCGGGCGTGATGATCTGCGGATCGGCGCGGCGGGTGCCGGCGAAATAGCCGGCCGACAGGGCCGCCGCCACGGCGACCGCGACGGTGCCGCGCGCAAGGAATCGAGTGTTCATCGTAGGACCTCCTCTTTGTTAGGACGCAGCGTAACGACCCTGACTTAAAGGAGGCTTAATCAGCCTTAAGCGGGGCTTAAGCGGCTGCCGGCGCCCGGCCCGCGCCACCTTCGCCGGGCGCCCCCTTCAGACGGATTCGGAAGGCTGCGGCGCCGGGGCCGGCATCTCGGCATCGCGGAACACGACGCTGACGAGCAGGCCGCCCGCGGCCGCATCGCCGAGCGACACCGTCGCGCCCTGCTGCGCCGCCACGCGCTTGACGATCGCGAGCCCGAGCCCGCTGCCCGACACGTCGGTGCGCGCGCGCGCCGTGCTGTCGCGATAGAAGCGGTCGAACACGCGCTCGCGCTCTGCAGCCGGAATGCCCGGCCCGCTGTCGGCGATCTGCACGCATGCGCGGCCCGCCGCGTCGCGCGTCAGCGACACGTCGATGCGGCCGCCGTCCGGCGTGTACTTCACCGCGTTGTCGAGCAGGTTGCCGAACATCACGCGCAGCGCGCCGACGTCCGCGACGACGCTCGCCGCGCACGTTTCCTCGAAGCCGAGATCGATGTCGTGCCGCTGCGCGAGCGGCGCATGCGCGGCCACGCATTCGGCGAGCAGCGCCTGCAGGTCGACCGGTTCGCGCATCGTCGCGCCGTCCGGCTCGGCGCGCGCGAGCGCGAGCAGTTGCTCGGTGAGACGCGTCGCGCGCGACACGCCGTCCTGGAGATCCGCGATCGCCTCGCGGCGCGACGCCTCGTCCTTCGCACGGGCGACGAGCTGCGCCTGGATCTGCACGGCGGCGAGCGGCGTGCGCAATTCGTGCGCGGCGTCGGCGACGAACGCCTTCTGCGTGTCGAGCGCCGCCGACAGCCGCGCGAGCAGCCCGTTCAGCGCCCGCACGAGCGGCTGCACCTCGAGCGGCAGGCGCGCGTCGGGCAGCGCATCGAGCGCTTCCGGCCGGCGCGCCTCGACCGCACGCGTCACGCGCGCGAGCGGCGCGAGCCCGCGCCCGACGATCCCCCACACGGCCGCGCCGAGGAACGGCAGCAGCACGATCAGCGGCCACAGCGTGCGCAGCGCGACGTTCGCCGCCAGCCGGTTGCGCACCGACAGCGGCTGCGCGAGTTGCACGACGTTGTCGCCGACGATCGCGCCGTACACGCGCCATTCGCCGCGATCGGTGCGCTCGGTCGAGAAGCCGAGCTCCGCGCGCGGCGCGATCGGCGCGCGCGGATGCGAGAAGTACATCAGCACGCCGTTGCGATTCCAGATCTGGATCACGATGCCTTCGTCGCCGTTGGTGCGCGAACCGAACACCTGCGAGAACGGCTCCGACGGCAGCGCCGCGGCGATTTCCTGCAACTGGTAGTCGAACAATTCGTTCGCTTCGGCGAGCGCCTGCCGGTAGATGAGCCAGCCCGCCATGCCCACGCCCGCGACGACGATCGCGAGCAGCCAGATCAGCAATTGATGACGAATCGACCGCACGCGTCAGCTTTCCTTGACGACCATGTAGCCGAGCCCGCGCACGTTGCGGATCAGGTCCGAGCCGAGCTTCTTGCGCAGCGCGTGGATATAGACCTCGACCGTGTTGCTGCCGATCTCCTCGCCCCAGCCGTACATCTTCTCCTCGAGCTGGCTCTTCGACAGCACCGCGCCCGGCCGCGCGAGCAGCGCCTCGAGCAGCGCGAA
Organism: Burkholderia sp. MSMB1078WGS; assembly: GCF_001528895.1. Lineage (NCBI taxonomy): Bacteria > Pseudomonadati > Pseudomonadota > Betaproteobacteria > Burkholderiales > Burkholderiaceae > Burkholderia > Burkholderia sp. MSMB1078WGS. The sequence continues at coordinate 8,152 of NZ_LPDI01000042.1, forward strand.
CTCGCGCGCGGACAGCGCGACGGGCGCGCCGTCGAGCGTCACCTGGTGCGACGCGGGATCGAGCGTGAGCGCGCCGTGGCGGATCAGCGACTCGCTGCGTCCGGCCTGGCGGCGGATCAGCGCGCGCATCCGCGCGCCCAGCTCGTCGAGATCGAACGGCTTGACGAGGTAGTCGTCGGCGCCGGCGTCGAGCCCCTTCACGCGATCGGCGACCGCGTCGCGCGCGGTGACGATCAGCACCGGCAGCGCAAGCCCGCGCCCACGCAGCGTGCGCAGCACGTCGATGCCGTCGCGCTTCGGCAGGCCGAGATCGAGCAGCAGCAGATCGTACGTCTCGCCGCCGAGCGCCGTGAGCGCGGCGTCGCCGTCCTGCACCCAGTCGACCGCAAAGCCGTCCGAGCGCAGCGCCTTGCGCACGCCCTCGGCAATCATTCGATCATCTTCGACAAGCAGAATCCGCATCGGGACAGGCATCCATGGGCGAGTCAAACACGGCGACCATTGTAGCGCCGCGCATCGCGTGCGCGGCACCGTGCAATGCAACAGTAAGGCGGATTGCAAGGGGCCTGCCCCGACTTGTCTCTACAATGTGCGCTTCGGCGCCCCCGCGCGTCCTGCCCGAGCCCCCCGCTTTTCCCGTATTCGCCCATGCCGATTTCCGATCTTTCCGCCCGGTTCGTCCCCCGCGCCCGCGTCTGTCTGCGGGCGGCCGCCGTCGTCGCCACGTGCACGGCCCTCGCGTTCGCGCCGTCCGCGCAGGCCCGCAAGAAGTCCCACAAGGAAGCGCGCAAGACCGCCGTCGTGTCGCCGGCCGCGCGCGCGGCCGGCCTGCCGGCATCCGTGCTCGTCGCGCTGCAGCGTGCGAAGGTGCCGGCGTCGGCGATGAGCGTCGTCGTCGAGCGCGTCGGCGATCTGCAACCGCTGATCGCATGGAATGCGAGCCGGCCGATGCTGCCGGCCTCGACGATGAAGCTCGTGACGACCTTCTCGGGCCTGTCGATCCTCGGCCCCGACTACCGCTGGCGCACGACCGCATACACGGACGGCACGGTCGACCCCGACGGCACGCTGCAAGGCAACCTGTACATCAAGGGCACCGGCGATCCGAAGCTCGTGCCCGAAGAACTGATCGACCTCGTCGACAAGCTGCGCAAGGCCGGCGTCAAGCGCGTGGCCGGCGGTCTCGTGCTCGACAAGAGCTATTTCGCTGCGTCGACGCGCGACCTGCCGTCGTTCGACGACGATGTCAGCGCGCCGTACAACGTCGGCCCCGATCCGTTGCTGTATGCATTCAAGGCCGTGTCGTTCACGGTCACGCCGGGCGATGACGGCAAGGTCGCCGTCGACGTGCTGCCGCCGCTCGCGAACCTGTCGATCGACAACCAGCTCGTCGAAGGCTCGGGTTCGTGCAGCGCGGCCGCCGCGGCTGCGCGCCCGACGCTGACGGCCGGCGGCGGGATCATGACCGCGTCGTTCGCCGGCGACTACCCGCTGCGCTGCGGCGCGCATACGACCAACCTCGCGATCCTCGATCACACGACGTTCTTCGCACGCGGCTTCCTCGCGCTGTGGCAACAGGACGGCGGCACGATCGTGGGGCCCGTCAGCGAGGGCAAGGTGCCCGCCACCGCGCGGCCGCTCGCCGTGCATCACAGCCCGGTGCTCGGCAGCATCGTCTACGACATCAACAAGTTCAGCAACAACGTGATGGCGCGCAACCTGTTCCTGACGATCGGCGCGGTCAGCGGCAAGCCGCCCGCGACGCCCGAGCAGTCGAGCCGCGCGATCCAGGCGTTCCTGCAGAAAAACGGCATCGCGATGCCCGACCTCGTGCTCGAGAACGGCTCCGGGCTGTCGCGCGAAGAGCACGTGAGCGCGCTGTCGCTCGCCGCGCTGCTGCAGGCCGCGAACGCGAGCCCCGTCGCGCAGGCGTTCGTCGATTCGCTGCCGATCGCGGGCATCGACGGCACGATGAAGAACCGCCTCACCAACGCGGGCGTGCTCGGCAACGCGCACATCAAGACCGGCACGCTGCGCGACGTGCGCGCGATCGCCGGCTACGTCGCCGGTGCGGACGGCCAGAGCTACGTCGTCGTCAGCTTCATCAACAACGATCACGCGGAAGGCGCACGCGCCGCGCACGACACGTTGCTCGAGTGGATCTACGCGGGCGCGCACTGACGATCCGTGCGGCGTGCAACGTGCGGCGTGCAACGTGCAGCGCGCAGCGCAGCGGGCCGTCGCGACAGCGCGGCACGCGCGCCCCCGCACCGCGTCGCCCGCGAAAATCTCGCCGCGCAGTTTGAAACGCCCGCGCCACCGTCGCGCGACGCCCCGTGCGCACGCTGCGCCTGCAAAACGGGGCCACACCGCCCGGCCCCGCGCAGTACGGGTTCCGTAGAAACCCTATCCTCTGAGGGAACCCTCTACGCTGCCCCCTCGCCTAGCGCGTGGCGATTGCGTAGGCTGTTGGCCTGACCGATATCTACAACGGGCCACACGCCCGGCCTCATGGCTTGCAGGGGAACGAAGGAGACACGCCCATGCGATTCGACGTCGAATTGCTTCTGCTCGCGCTGGCGCCCGTCTTCCTGCTCTGCATCGCGTGGGAGGCCTGGCACTTCGCCCGCACCCGCGCGCAGGACAGTATCTATGCATGGCGCGACACGCTGTGCAACGCGGCGCTCGCGCTGATGCACCAGGGCGCCGACAAGATCGCATGGCTGTTCGTGATTCCCGTTTATGCGTACTGCTACCGGCACTATCGCGTCTACACGTGGCACGACGGCTGGCTGTCGTTCGCGGTGCTGTTCGTCGCGCAGGACTTCCTCTACTACGTGTTTCATCGCGCGAGCCATCGCGTGCGCTGGCTGTGGGCCGCGCACGTCGTGCACCATTCGTCCGAACGGATGAATTTCTCGACCGCGTTCCGCCAGAGCCTGATGTACCCGATCGCGGGCATGTGGCTGTTCTGGCTGCCGCTCGCGTTCGCCGGCTTTCCGCCGCAACAGATCGTCGGCATCGTGCTGATCAACCTCGCGTTCCAGTTCTTCGTTCACACGCAGGCGATCGGCAAGCTCGGCTGGCTCGAATACGTGCTGAACACGCCGTCGATCCACCGCGCGCACCATGCACGCAACGCGCGCTACATCGACCGCAATTACGCAGGCGTCCTCGTGATCTGGGATCGCCTGTTCGGCAGCTATGTCGAGGAAACGCCCGACGATCCGCCGCGCTACGGAATCGTCGAGCGGCTCGGCTCGAACAACCCGCTCGTCGCGACGTTCCACGAGTGGGCGGCGATGGCGTCCGACGCGTGGCGCGTCGGCGGATGGCGCAACAAGCTGCGCGCGATTTTCGGCCCGCCCGAATGGGCGAGCGCTTATCATGCGCAGATCGCCGAGGCCGCGAACCCGGATCCGCGCACCGTGCCGCAGGCGGCTGCGCGCGACCGATAAACCGTTTCAGCCAACGGCCGCCGCGCAGCCCGGAACCGAGCAGGCACGCGGCAGATGAGAAACACATCAGGGCCATATCTACGAGGAGATCGAACGATGCAGACACAACAACACGCCCCTTCCCGCACGCGCCGGCGCATGCTGCGCACCGCGCAAGTCGCGATCGCCGGCGCCGCGCTCGCGTTGCTCGCCGCATGCGGCGGCGGCGACGACAACAACGGCAGCAGCGCGTCGAACACGCCGCCGTCGGGCGTGAAGATGCAGATCGTGTCGTTCGGCGACAGCCTGTCCGACGTCGGCACCTACTCGCAGATCAAGCTCGGCTTCGGCGGCGGCCGCTTCACGACCAACCCGGGCCAGGTCTGGACGCAGGACGTCGCGCAGTACTACGGCGACACGCTGCAACCCGCGAACCAGGGCGGCTTCGGCATCCCGCTGCAGGCGACGGGTGGCCTCGGCTACGCGCAAGGCGGCTCCCGCGTGACACTGCAGCCGGGCATCGGCCATGCGGACGCCAGCGTGCCGAACCCCGACTACGCCCAGGCGACGACGACGCCGATCGCCGACCAGGTCAAGCAATACCTGACGCAGCACGGCAGCTTCAACGCCGGCCAGATCGTGCTGATCAACGGCGGCGCGAACGACATCTTCTACCAGGCCCAGGTCGCGCAGGCGCAAGGCAACACGCCGGCCGCGCAACTCGCGGCGGCGCAGGCGATCGGCCTGGCCGCGCAGCAGCTCGGCGGGATCGTCCAGCAGATCGTCGCGGCGGGCGCGACGCACGTGTTCGTCGCGAACGTGCCGGACATCGGTGGCACGCCGCTCGCGCTGCAAGGCGGCACGAGCACGCAGGCTGCGTTCACGCAACTGTCGGGGCTGTTCAACAAGACGCTCGTCGGCACGCTCGCCGCGCTGAAGGTCGACCCGACGAAGTACGTGGTGGTCGATTCGTTCACGTGGCAGGACGGCATCGCGGCCAACTACCAGGCAAACGGCTTCAGCGTGTCGAATACCGACACCGCCTGCAACCTGAAGGCGATGGTCCAGGCCGCCACGCAGTACGGCGTCGCGAATGCGACCGCGTTCGGCTCGTCGCTGTTCTGCTCGCCGCAGACCTACACGGTCGCGAACGCGGACCAGACCTACATGTTCGCCGACACGGTCCACCCGACGACGCACCTGCACGCGCTGTTCGCGCAATACGTCCAACAGCAGATCGCGAAATCCGGCGTCGGCAAGTAAGCCGCCGGCCACGCGCCCAAACGAAAACGCCCGACCGGTCACCGGTCGGGCGTTTTTTCATTCGGCAGGCGCCTGCGCGCGTCAGTCGCGCGCTTCGAATGCCGCCGCCGCGCGGCCGAGGCGATCGTTGACCGCGATCCATTCGACGGTTTCGGGCAGCTTCTCGACGAGGATGCGCGCGACCTGCGCGCGATCGAGCGCCCGCAGCATGCCGTACAGGTCGCGTGCATAGGCCTGCGGATCTTCCGGCGCCGCGATGAAATGCACGCCGTCGGCCTGCGCCCAGTGTCCTGCCCGCGACGCACGTGCGACGAGCGCGACGCGCTCGCCGTCGGTTTGCGCGGCCGCGAGCAGCGGCTCGAGCGCGTCGAACGGCAGCAGCGCGAGCGGCGTGCGCGGTGCGTAATGCGCTTTCAGCGTGCCCGACGCGCGCGGCGCGGTCGCGTCGCTGCCGTCCGGCAGCTTCGGCGCGCGACCGAGGACGTCGGCGATCTGCTGCGGCGTCACGTGGCCCGGGCGCAGCAGCGCCGGGAAGCCGCGCGACAGGTCGAGGATCGTCGATTCGATGCCAACTTCGGATGCGCCGCCGTCGAGCACGTGCACGGTATCGCCGAATTCGTCGCGCACGTGTTGCGCGGTCGTCGGGCTCACGTGGCCGAACCGGTTCGCGGACGGCGCCGCCACGCCGCCGTGGCCGCCGCGCCGCGCGCTGAACGCGGCCAGCAGCGCCTGCGCGACCGGATGCGACGGACAGCGCAGCCCGACCGAATCCTGCCCGCCGCTCACGGCATCCGGAATGCGCGCATGACGCTTCAGGATCAGCGTCAGCGGGCCCGGCCAGAACGCATCGATCAGCGCGTGCGCGTCGGCCGGCAGATCGTCGGCCCAGTAGCCCGGATCGCCGCCGGGCGGCAGATGCACGATCACCGGATGGTTCGCGGGCCGCCCTTTCGCCGCATAGATGCGCGCGACGGCCTCGGGATTCGCCGCGTCGCCGCCGAGCCCGTAGACGGTTTCGGTCGGAAATGCGACGAGCTGGCCCGCGTCGAGCAACGCGGCGGCCGCGTCGATCTGCGCGGGCGTCACGTGCTTCGGAAGATCGATGGACATCGGCCCGCGCCTCAGTCGAGCGGCACGCGCAGCAGTTGCGCGCACGCGTTGGCGGCGGCTACGGCTTCGTCGCGCGTCTCGGCCGTGAAATTCACGTGGCCCATCTTGCGGCCGACGCGCGCTTCTTCCTTGCCGTACAGGTGCAGGTGCGCGGCCGGCATCGCGGCGACCGTGTCCCACGGCGGCGTGACGGCACCGGCTGCCGGACCGTCGGGGAACCACACGTCGCCGAGGATGTTCAGCATCGCGGCCGGCGAATGCTGGCGCGGGTTGCCGAGCGGCATGCGCGTCATCGCGCGCACCTGCTGCTCGAACTGGCTCGTTGCGCACGCATCGACCGTGTAGTGGCCAGAGTTGTGCGGGCGCGGCGCCATTTCGTTCGCGACGAACGAGCCGTCCTCCAGCACGAAGAACTCGACGCACAGCACGCCGACGTAGCCGAGCGTATCGGCGATCCGCACGGCCGCCTGCTGCGCCTCTTCGACGCGCGCGGCATCGGCCGCCGGCGCCGGCACGACCGTCAGCGCGAGGATGCCGTCGTGATGCACGTTCTGCGCGAGCGGGAACGCGGCCGAGCGGCCGTCCGCGCCGCGCGCGATCAGCGCCGACACCTCGTATTTCAGCGGCAGGCGCTTCTCCAGCACGCACGGCACGCCGCCGAGCGCGGCATGTGCGTCGCGTGCTTCCTGCGCGGTGGCGACGCGCACCTGGCCCTTGCCGTCGTACCCGAGGCGGGCCGTCTTCAGGATGCCCGGCAGCACCGCGTCGAGCGCGGCATCGTCGAGCGCGGCGAGCGCCGCCGCCGATTCGATCACGACGTGCGGCGCGACCGGCACGCCCGACGCCTCGATGAAACGCTTCTCCGCGATCCGGTCCTGCGCGACCGCGACGCAGCGGCCGGCCGGTGCGACGAACGTCGTGCGCGCGAGGAAATCGAGGCTCGCGGCCGGCACGTTCTCGAATTCCGTCGATACGGCCTCGCACAGGTCCGCCAGTTCGGCGAGTGCGGCTTCGTCGTCGTACGCCGCGCGCAAATGGCGATCGGCGACCGCGCCGGCGGGGCTCGCCGGATCGGGATCGAGCACGGCGACGCGATAGCCCATCGACTGGGCGGCAAAGCAGAACATGCGGCCGAGCTGGCCGCCGCCGACCATGCCCAGCCACGCGCCGGGCAGGATCGGGGAAACGGAATCAGGAGTTGCGGTCATGTCAGTGGTCGGTCGCGGCGGAACGCGGAAATGCCCGCCGCAGTAGGAAAATCCGGCGCCGGCCGCGTCGTGCGGCCGCGCGCCATGCCGTCATTCCAGCGGCGGCAGCACCATCGCGTGCGCGGCTTCGTTCTGGCGCACGCGGAACGCCGCGAGCCGGTTCGCGTAGTCGACCGAGTTGCCGGACAGGATCGACACCGCGAACAGCGCGGCATTCGCGGCGCCGGCCTCGCCGATCGCGAACGTCGCGACGGGCACGCCCTTCGGCATCTGCACGATCGAGTGCAGCGAATCGACGCCCTTCAGGTACTTGCTCGCGACCGGCACGCCGAGCACGGGCACCGTGGTCTTCGCGGCCAGCATGCCGGGCAGGTGCGCGGCGCCGCCGGCGCCCGCGATGATCGCACGCAGCCCGCGCTCGCGCGCCTTCTCCGCATAGTCGAACATCTCGTCGGGCATCCGGTGCGCGGACACGACCTTCGCTTCGTACGGCACGCCGAATTCCTGCAGGATCGCGACCGCGTTCTTCATCACGTCCCAGTCGGAACTCGAACCCATCAGCACGCCGACGAGCGGCGCGCTGTGCGTGTGGGCAGTTTGCTTTTCATTCATTTCGTGTGTTCCTGTCGACCGGAGTGAGTGCTTCAGCACTTACTCCGGTCCTATGCAAAGCTCCGTCAGGCGAGCGACTGGCCCGTGATGCGCTCGAGCGCTTCCTGGTACTTCGCGGCCGTCTTCTCGACGACGTCGGCCGGCAGCGCCGGCGCCGGCGCCGTCTTGCCCCACGGCTGCGCCTCGAGCCAGTCGCGCACGAACTGCTTGTCGAACGACGGCGGGTTCGTGCCGACTTCGTACTGGTCGGCCGGCCAGAAGCGCGACGAATCGGCGGTCAGCACTTCGTCCATCAGGTACAGCTTGCCGTGGTTGTCGAGGCCGAATTCGAACTTCGTGTCGGCGATGATGATGCCGCGCGTCGCCGCGTAGTCGGCCGCTTCCTTGTACAGGCGAATCGAGATGTCGCGGATCGTCGCGGCCAGTTCGGTGCCGATGCGGCGCTCGGTTTCCTCGAACGTGATGTTCTCGTCGTGCTCGCCCATCTCGGCCTTGGCGGCCGGCGTGAAAATCGGCTCGGGCAGCTTCTGCGCGTTCTGCAGACCTTCCGGCAACTGCACGCCGCACACGGCGCCCGACGCCTGGTACTCCTTCCAGCCGCTGCCGGCCAGGTAGCCGCGCACGACCGCTTCGATCATGATCGGCTCGAGACGCTTGACGACCACGCCGCGGCCCTTCACCTGCTCGACCTCGTCGGCCGCGACGACCGCTTCCGGCGCGTCGCCCGTCAGGTGATTCGGCACGATGTGCGCGAGCTTGTCGAACCAGAAGTTCGCCATCTGGTTCAGCACGCGGCCCTTGTTCGGAATCGGCTCGCCCATCACCACGTCGAAGGCCGACAGGCGATCGGTCGTGACGATCAGGAGCTTGTCGTTGCCGACCGCGTAGTTATCGCGAACCTTGCCGCGACCGAGGAGCGGCAGCGAGCGGAGCGTGGATTCGTAAAGGGTAGACATCGTCTTTTCGCAGATAAGGAGCCAAACAAAAAGGGAAACGCCGTTCCCCGCGGCAGGCGGGAACGGCGGTCTTGCAATACGTCGGCGAACCGGCGGGCACAGCGCCCGGACGGCTGCCGGCCGGCCCTCGTTCGGCCGGACGGAACGGCTGCCGGGGCCGGACCGGATCCGGCCAGCCTGGCGGCCCGCCCATGCCCGGCGGCAGAACCGGGCGGGGCAATCGTACTACAGTCTCAGCGCACGACCTGTGCGAGCGCACCCGACTTGTACTGCTCGGCGATCTTGTCGAGCGACACCGGCTTGATCTTGCCGGCCTGGCCTTCGCAGCCGAACGCGAGGTAACGGTCGACGCAGACCTTCTTCGCGGCTTCGCGCGCGGGCTTCAGGTAGTCGCGCGGATCGAACTTGCCCGGATTCTCGAACAGGTAGCGGCGGATCGCGCCGGTGATCGCGAGACGCAGGTCGGTGTCGATGTTGATCTTGCGCACGCCGTGCTTGATGCCTTCCTGGATTTCCTCGACCGGCACGCCGTAGGTTTCCTTCATGTCGCCGCCGAATTCGCGGATCTCGGCCAGCAGTTCCTGCGGCACCGACGACGAACCGTGCATCACGAGGTGCGTGTTCGGGATGCGCGCGTGGATTTCCTTGATGCGCTGGATCGACAGGATGTCGCCCGTCGGCTTCTTCGAAAACTTGTACGCGCCGTGCGACGTGCCGATCGCGATCGCGAGTGCATCGCACTGCGTGAGCTTCACGAAGTCGGCGGCTTGCTCCGGATCGGTCAGCAGCTGCTCGCGGGTCATCGTGCCTTCCGCGCCGTGGCCGTCTTCCTTGTCGCCCTTCATCGTCTCGAGCGAGCCCAGCACGCCGAGTTCGGCTTCGACCGTCACGCCGATCGAGTGCGCCATCTCGACGACCTTGCGCGACACGTCGACGTTGTACTCGTACGACGCGACCGTCTTGCCGTCGGCTTCGAGCGAACCGTCCATCATCACGCTCGTGAAGCCGCTGCGGATCGCGGCCGTGCAGACCGCCGGCGACTGGCCGTGATCCTGGTGCATCACGACCGGAATGTGCGGATACGATTCGACCGCCGCTTCGATCAGGTGGCGCAGGAACGGCTCGCCCGCATACTTACGCGCGCCGGCCGATGCCTGCATGATCACGGGCGCGCCGACCTGATCCGCCGCCGCCATGATCGCCTGGACCTGCTCCAGGTTGTTCACGTTGAAGGCCGGCAGGCCGTAACCGTGCTCTGCCGCGTGGTCCAGCAATTGACGCATTGATACGAGAGGCATTGTGGAACTCCTTGGAATGAAAACCGGTGCGCCCTGACGCCGGCGCGGCGCTCGCTCCCGGTCCAGACCGGGGCGGCACGGCGCGGCTGAGCGTCGAATAGCCGCATTTTATCGCGAAGCGCCTCCGATTCCGACCGCCCGGTAGCGCCCGCTCGCAATTTGTTACGTTCGCACGGCACAATCCGGCCAAAAAGGAGAAAAAAAGCCGCGCGGGGCTTCGGACCCCGCGCGGCTTTCGCGCAAAAAACGGTGCCGGATCGATTCCGGCCGATCCGGCCGCAGGCCGCAGGCCGGCTCGATGCGGCTCGGCCGGCGCTCAATAATGCTCGCCGACTCGTACGATCTTCAGCGTGTTGGTGCCGCCCGCCTGCCCCATCGGCTCGCCGACGGTCAGCACGACCATGTCGCCGTGCTGCACGTAACCCTGCTTGACGACGATCTCGAGCGCCGCCTGCAGCGCCGAATCGCGGTCGCTGTTGAAGTCGACGTGCAGCGGCGTCACGTTGCGGTACAGCGCCATCGTGCGCTCGCTGCCGACGCGCGGCGTCAGCGCGAAGATCGGCACGTGCGTGTAGTGACGCGACATCCACAGCGCGGTCGCCCCCGATTCGGTCAGCGCGACGATCGCCTTCGCGCCGAGGTGATACGCGGTGAACAGCGCGCCCATCGCGATCGACTGGTCGATCCGCGTGAACGTGCGGTCGAGGAAATCCTTGTCCAGCTCGACGTGCTCAGACTTTTCCGCCTCGACGCACACGGCCGCCATCGTCTCGATCGTGACGACCGGGTACTTGCCGGCGGCCGTCTCCGCCGACAGCATCACCGCGTCGGTGCCGTCGAGCACCGCGTTCGCGACGTCCGACACTTCCGCGCGGGTCGGCACCGGTGCGTAGATCATCGATTCCATCATCTGCGTCGCGGTGATCACGAGCTTGTTCGACTCGCGCGCCATCCGGATCATCCGCTTCTGCAAAGCCGGCACGGCCGCGTTGCCCACTTCCACCGCGAGGTCGCCGCGCGCGACCATGATGCCGTCGGATGCGTCGAGGATGCTCTGCAGCGCCGGAATCGCTTCCGCACGCTCGATCTTCGCGATCATCTTCGGCTTGATGCCGTACGGCGCGCCCGCGATGTTCGCGAGCTGGCGCGCCATTTCCATGTCGGTCGCGTTCTTCGGGAACGACACCGCGACGAGGTCCGCGCCGAGCGACATCGCGGTGCGGATGTCCTCCATGTCCTTCGCGGTCAGCGCCGGAGCCGACAGGCCGCCGCCCTGGCGGTTGATCCCCTTGTTGTTCGACAGCTCGCCGCCCACCTTGACGGTCGTGTGGATCTCGTCGCCGAGCACGCGCTCGACGGTCAGCACGATCAGGCCGTCGTTCAGCAGCAGCAGGTCGCCCGGCTTCAGGTCGCGCGGCAGCTCCTTGTAGTCGAGGCCGACGCGCTCGTCGTTGCCGAGTTCGCAGCCCGCATCGAGGATGAACGGCTGCCCCGGCACGAGCGTGGTCTTGCCGTTCTCGAACTTGCCGACGCGGATCTTCGGGCCCTGGAGGTCGGCCATGATCGCGATCTCGCGGCCGACCTTGCGGGCGGCCTCGCGCACCATTTCGGCGCGCTGGCGGTGATCGTCGGCCGTGCCGTGCGAAAAATTGAGCCGCACGACGTCGAGGCCCGCCTGCATCATCTGCAGCAGAGTCTCCGGCGAACTGGAGGCCGGGCCGATCGTGGCGACTATCTTGGTGGCGCGCTGCATGAAACTCCTCATCTGGATCAAGGTGGATGCGCTGGGTGAAACGCTGCGAGAGCCGGAAGCGGCAGGCCCAGCGGCGGCCGCTCCGGGGAGCGTGCCGGTGCTTGCGCCCGGCATCGCTTTGTTCTGAATCTCGTGGTGCTGCACGGCCGCGTCGCCGGCGGCCGCCGGTGCGCGCGGGGCGGTGTTCGCCCGCGCGGGCGCGCGTTTGCGCTTGCCCGCGCCAGCCGGCTGCTCCGCTTTCGCGGAGCGCGCGGCCTTCGTCGCCCCTGCGCGCGTCGCCACGCTCAGGCCGCCCGCGTTTCGAGCACTTCCACCGCCGGCAGCTTCTTCCCCTCGAGGAACTCGAGGAAGGCGCCGCCGCCCGTCGAGATGTAGCTGACCTGGTCGTGGATGCCGTACTTCGCGATGGCCGCGAGCGTGTCGCCGCCGCCCGCGATCGAGAACGCGGACGATTTGGCGATCGCTTCGGCGAGTGTCTTCGTACCGTTGCCGAACTGGTCGAACTCGAACACGCCGACCGGGCCGTTCCATACGATCGTGCCGGCCTTCTCGAGCTGGCTGGCGAGCGCCTTGGCCGTATCGGGGCCGATGTCGAGGATCATGTCGTCCGCTTCGATGTCGGCGACCTGCTTCACCGTCGCCGCGGCCGTCGGCGAGAATTCCTTGGCGGTGACGACGTCGGTGGGGATCGGCACCGACGCGCCGCGCTCGCGCGCTTCGTCGATGATCGCCTTCGCCTCGGCGACGAGATCGGCCTCCGCGAGCGACTTGCCGATCGACAGACCGGCCGCGAGCATGAACGTGTTCGCGATGCCGCCGCCGACAATCAACTGGTCGACCTTTCCGGCCAGCGACTTCAGGATCGTCAGCTTGGTCGACACCTTGGAACCGGCGACGATCGCGACCAGCGGGCGCGCCGGGTTGCCGAGCGCCTTGCCGAGCGCGTCGAGTTCGGCCGCCAGCAGCGGGCCCGCGCACGCGACGGGCGCGTACTTCGCGATCCCGTGCGTGGTCGCTTCCGCGCGGTGCGCGGTGCCGAACGCATCGTTCACGTACACGTCGCAGAGCTTCGCCATCTTTTGCGCGAGCTCGTCGGAATTCTTCTTCTCGCCCTTGTTCACGCGGCAGTTCTCGAGCAGCACGACCTGGCCCGGCGCAACGTTCACGCCGTTCTCGACCCAGTTCGACACGAGCGGCACGTCGCGGCCGAGCAGTTCGCCCAGACGCTTCGCGACCGGCGCGAGCGAGTCTTCCGGCTTGAATTCGCCTTCGGTCGGACGGCCGAGGTGCGACGTGACCATCACGGCCGCGCCGGCGTCGAGCGCGGCCCGGATGGCCGGCACGGACGCGCGCACGCGCGTGTCCTCGGTGATGTTGCCGTGATCGTCCTGCGGGACGTTCAGGTCGGCACGGATGAACACCCGCTTGCCGGCGAGCTGGCCGGCGGCGATCAGGTCGGTGAGACGCTTGACTTGGCTCATGTTGAACAGATTGAAGTAGTGGATGGGGAAAGGGGGTTCACGCTGGACGCGCGCGGGCTGCCGCGAAAGGGCGCCGGATGCGGCCGTGGCTGGCGGTTCGCATGACGCGCACGGGTAAAAAATCTCGAACGGGCATTCTAGCCGATCCATCCGGCAGACTGACCCGTGCGGCGGCGAATTCCGCCTATTTGGGATCGCGTGCGGCCGGCGGCATGATGCTGCATCGCAGCAACGCCCGGACCGCTCTAGTCGGCACGCGGCCGGCCGGGGCGGCGAATCATCAGAAGATCAGGCGCAGCGCGGTGAACACGAGCATGCCGACGACGATCGTACCGAGCATGCTGCGCCGCCACAAAAACCAGCCGAGGCCGGCGAGCGCCGCGTAGAGCGGATGATTGGACAGCCCGAACGACAGCCCCGCCGGCGTTTCGAGCACGTCGGGCAGCACGACGGCGACCAGCGCGGCGGCCGGCGCGTAGCGCAGCGCGCGCTGCGCGCGTTCGGGCAGCACGGTGCGCTCGCCGCCGATCAGGAACAGCGCGCGCGTGACGGCCGTGACGATCGTCATCCCGACGATGACGATCCAGATCTCGGTCGCGTTCATTCAATGTCCTTTTCGTGCACGGTTTCGGTCCGGATGCGCCGCCAGTCGGCGCGCTCGACGAAGAAATCGGCCGCGCAGCCGGCCGCGAGCGCGGCGAACACCGCCAGCGGCAGCGCGAGCCGGTACGGCAGGTCGAACGCGATCAGCGACACGATCCCGGCGACCGCGACGGCCGCGAGCGTCGAACGGTTCGCGACCGCCGACACCATGATCGGGATCAGCGCGAGCGTGCCGGCCAGCTCCAGCCCCCAGCTTGCGGGAAAGATGCTCGCGAGCAGGATGCCGGCGAGCGACGACACCTGCCACGACGCCCAGCTCGCGAGCGCCATCCCCCAGAAATACGCCTCCTTGCCCGGCACGCGGCCGTACGCGAAGCCCTGTTTCTGGAACAGCAGGTAGATCACGTCGCCGTTGAAATAGCCGATCGCGAGGCGCCGCCACAGCGGCAGGTAGGAAAAATGGGGGGCCAGCCCGGCGCTGAAGATCACGAAGCGCAGGTTGACCATCGCGGCCGTGAGCAGCACGGTCCAGATCGGCAGCTTCGCCGCGAGGAGCGGCAGTACCGCGAGCTGCGACGAGCCCGCGTAGACGAACAGCGACATCGCGCTCGCCTGCCCGAGCGTCATCACCGACTTGCTCATCGCGATGCCGGTGACGAGGCCCCAGGACAGGATCGCCATCAGTGTCGGGGAATAGTCGCGCGCGCCCTGGATCAGCGCGAAGCGGTCGGTGGCGGACAATCGAGCGAGCATGGGAAAGGCGGGCCGCAGCGGGCGGTTCGTCCGGGCGCCGGCGTCTCCCGCCGGCAAGGCCCGTCGTTATTGGAATCGGTACCGGCCGATTATAGCCCCGACCCTGTGCCGACCGACCGGATCGCCGCCAAATGACGCTAAAATAAGCGTCTTTCCGGCTCAACGCTGCATACAACCCGCAGCACCCCACCGCTTCCAGGAGAATCCTATGTCAATGGCCGACCGCGACGGCAAGATCTGGATGGACGGCAAGCTGATCGACTGGCGCGACGCCAAGATCCACGTCCTGACCCACACGCTGCACTACGGCATGGGCGTCTTCGAGGGCGTACGCGCGTACAAGGCGGCCGACGGCAGCACCGCGATCTTCCGCCTGCGCGAGCACACCAAACGTCTGCTGAATTCGGCGAAGATCTTCCAGATGGACGTGCCGTTCGACCGCGAAACGCTCGAAGCCGCGCAACTCGCGGTCGTGCGCGAGAACCGGCTCGAGTCGTGCTACCTGCGCCCGATCATCTGGGTCGGCTCGGAAAAGCTCGGCGTGGCCGCGAAGGGCAACACGATCCACGTCGCGATCGCCGCGTGGCCGTGGGGCGCGTACCTCGGCGAAGAAGGCCTCGCGAAGGGCATCCGCGTGAAGACGTCGTCGTTCACGCGCCACCACGTGAACGTGTCGATGGTGCGCGCGAAGGCGTCGGGCTGGTACGTGAACTCGATTCTCGCGAACCAGGAAGCGACGGCCGACGGCTACGACGAAGCGCTGCTGCTCGACGTCGACGGCTACGTGTCCGAAGGCTCCGGCGAAAACTTCTTCCTCGTGAACAACGGCAAGCTGTATACGCCCGACCTGTCGTCGTGCCTCGACGGCATCACGCGCGACACGGTCATCACGCTCGCGAAGGACGCCGGCATCGACGTGATCGAGAAGCGCATCACGCGCGACGAGGTCTACACGGCCGACGAAGCGTTCTTCACCGGCACGGCCGCCGAAGTCACGCCGATCCGCGAGCTCGACAACCGCACGATCGGCAGCGGCGCGCGCGGCCCCGTCACGGAAAAGCTCCAGTCGGCGTTTTTCGATATCGTGTCGGGCAAGAACGCGAAGTACGCGCACTGGCTGACGAAGGTCTGAGCGCGCCGCGCGACCGACTGCCCCACACAAGAGTGATAAGAGAAAGTCTCATGAGTGAAATCAAGGAAATGCCGCTGGTCGAGCTGACGGCCAAGGATCTTCCCGCCTACTGCCCGAACCCGGCCATGACGCGCTGGAATGCGCATCCGCGCGTGTTCATCGACGTGTCGCACGGCGAGGCGCGCTGCCCGTACTGCGGCACGCGCTACAAGCTGCGCGACGGCGAGGTCGTCAAGGGCCACTGAGCCCCGACGGCCGGGCCCGAGGGCCTTCGATCCGCAAGGCGGCGCAGCCGGAGCTCCGGCGCGCCGCCCTTCCCCATTCTGGCAACCCGAACGCGGCGCCCGTGCGCCGTGCTTCATTACGACATCGGAAGTCGACCTGATGCGTCGAGCGCTGGTTATCGCACCGAACTGGATCGGTGACGCATTGATGGCGCAGCCGCTTTTTGCGCTGCTGAAAAAGCTCCATCCCCGCATCGCGATCGATGCCGTCGCACCCTCGTGGGTCGCGCCCGTGCTCGAGCGGATGCCCGAGATCCACGATGTCTACGCGACCGATCTCGCGCACGGCAAGCTGCAGCTGCTGCGCCGCTGGCAGCTCGCGAGCGACCTGCGCGACGTCGGCTACGACGCGGCGTACGTGCTGCCGAATTCGCTGAAGTCCGCGGTGATCCCGTGGCTCGCGAACATCCCGCTGCGGATCGGTTATACGGGCGAGCACCGCTACGGGCTGCTGAACGTGCGGCACGCGAATCCGGCCAAGTCGGGCGAGCGGCCGCCGATGACGACCCACTACGCGGCGCTCGCCTACGCGCCGGGGGCGAAGCTGCCCGAGTCGATGAAGACGCTGCCCGCGCCGCGCCTGGACGCCGACCTGAACGAGACGGCGCGCGTGTCCGCACGCTTCAATCTCGATACGCGCAAGCCGCTCGTCGTGTTCTGCCCCGGCGCCGAATACGGCCCGGCCAAGCGCTGGCCGCCCGAGCATTTCGCGTCGCTCGCGACCATCGTCCACCAGTCGTTCCCGTACACGCAGATCGTCGCGCTCGGCTCGCAGAAGGATGCCGCGGCCGCGCAGGCGATCGCCGACCACGCGCCGAACGTGCGCAACCTGTGCGGGCAGACGTCGTTGTCCGAGGCGTGCGCGCTGATCGCGCGCGCGAATGCCGTCGTCACCAACGATTCGGGGCTGATGCACGTCGCCGCCGCGCTGCGCCGGCCGCTCGTCGCGTTGTACGGATCGACCGATCCGCGCCACACCCCTCCGCTGTCGGACCTGGCGAAGGTACAATGGCTGCATCTCGAATGCAGTCCCTGCTTCGAACGCGAGTGCCCGCTCGGCCACCTGAAGTGCCTGCGCGAACTCGGTCCCGAGCAGGTATTCGGCGATTTGCGCGGCATGCTCGTCGGGCAGCGCTGACCCTGACCGGCGGCGTCGCACGGCGCGCCGGGCAATCCGATTCACCGGTGCGCGGCGGCTCGATCCGGGCCGCCATGCTGAATACGGCGCGCGATGCGCGCGAGAGACAACCCCGATGCCACGTTTTGCCCGCCTTTTCGAAGCCGCTGCCGATACGCTGAACGCCTACTACCAGGCCGTCGCGGATGCCAATCTCGACGCGCTGCTGGCGTTGTGGATCGACGAGGATTTCGCCAGCTGCGTATGGGCGGACGGCGAGCATCTGCACGGCCTCGACCAGATCCGCGGCGGGCTCGCCAACCGGCTCGCGACGCGCCCGGTCACGATCGAGCCGCTCGACATCCGCGTGTACGACAGCCTCGGCACGGTCGTCTATACGATCGCCGAAGCGCATCAGCAGGCCGACCTGACGGCCGAACCCGACATGGTTTTCGCGACGTACGTGATGATTCACGAACGCGGCGAGTGGCGTATCGCGCATATCCACGCGAGCCCGATTCCTGAACAAGCGGCCGGACAATTCGCCGCGAAGATCCGTCACGGGCAGGGTCCGCTGCACTGACGAAGAACGAAGCAACGCATTAGCGGGGCGATCATGAGTACGGCTTCTCCGCCCACCTCGCCGCTGACCGGGGCCCCGGCCCCCGACGACGATTCATTGCGCTATCGCGCACCGCGCTGGCTGCCCAACAGCCATGTGCAAACCATCGTGCCCGCGCTGTTCGCGCGGCGTCCGGTTGTCGCTTACCGACGAGAGCGATGGGAAACTCCCGACCACGACTTCATCGATCTCGACTGGGTCGCGCATCTCGACAGCGCGGCGCCGGCGCCCGACGCACCGCTGTTCGTGCTGTTCCACGGCCTCGAAGGCAGCTCCGGCTCGCACTACGCGCTCGCGATGATGGCGGCCGCGCGCGCGAAGGGGTGGCACGCCGTCGTGCCGCACTTCCGCAGTTGCAGCGGCGAGATCAACCGCCAGCCGCGCTTCTACCATCTCGCCGACAGCGCCGAGGTCGACTGGATCCTGCGCCGGCTCGCCACGCAGCATCGCGGGCCGCTGGTCGCGGCCGGCGTGTCGCTGGGTGGCAACGTGCTGCTGCGCTGGCTCGGCGAGCACCGCAGCGACACGTCGATCGTGCACGCCGCCGCCGCGATCTCGACGCCGATCGACGTGCACGCCGGTGGCCGCGCGCTGTCGCAGGGGTTCGCGATGGTCTATACGCGCAGCTTCCTGAAGACGCTCAAGCGCAAGGCGCTCGCCAAGCTCGACCAGTATCCGGGGCTGTTCGACCGCGAAGCGATGCTGCAGGCCGTGACGATGCGCGACTTCGACGAGGTCGTGACCGCGCCGCTGCACGGTTTCGCGAACGCAGACGACTACTGGACGAAGGCGACCACCCGGCCGCTGCTGCCCGCGATCGACGTGCCGACGCTGATCCTCAACGCCCGCAACGACCCGTTCCTGCCCGAATCGGCGCTGCCGGGGCCCGCCGACGTGTCGCCGGCCGTCGAGCTCGACCAGCCCGCGCACGGCGGTCACGCGGGCTTCATGACCGGGCCGTTCCCCGGCCGCCTCGACTGGCTGTCGGCGCGGGTGTTCGGCTATTGCTCGAAATTCGTCGACCATGGATGACATCGTCAGGCAAGCGCTCGCCAAATGGCCGAACGTGCCGGATTGCACCGGCTGGCTGCTGCTCGACCGGCGCGGCGCCTGGCGGCTGCGCGACGACGCGGCGCAGGCGGCCGGCGAGCTCGGCTCGCCGATCCGGCATGCGGCGCTGAACGCGTTCATCGGCCGCAACTACGCATGCGACGAGCACGGCCAGTGGTTCTTCCAGAACGGGCCGCAGCGCGTGTACGTCGAACTCGCGTATACGCCGTGGGTCGTGCGGCTCGCCGAACGCGACGGGCAGCTTGCGCTCACCGACCAGACGGGCGCCCCGTTCGAACCGGACGCAGTCTGGCTCGACGACGGCGGCGGCGTGCTGTTTCGCGATGCCGGCCCCCCCGCGCGCATCGCGGCGCTGCACGATCACGACCTCGGCTTGTTTGCCGATCATGCGGACTTCGACGCGACACCGCCCGTGCTGCACTGGCGCGACGGGCGCACGCTGACGCTCGGCCAGCTCGCTTGCGCCGACGTGCCTGCGACGTTCGGGTTCGTCGCGAGTCCCGCGCAGCGGGCGCGCGATGCGTCGGACGACGGCCGCTGACGCGCGATCGCCATAGCCCGCATGTCACGCCTGCCCGCCCGACGGGCCGCTATCCGCGCCCGTTCTTCTCGTCGTCGCGCTCTTCCTTGTAGCGCGCCTCGAATTCCAGCAGCCGCGCGCCGATGATCGACTGCTCGTAGAACGACACGTCCTTCGCGTCGCGCGCTTCCTTCAGTTGCCGGATCGCCGACGGCCACGCGCCGTCGAGCGCCAGTTTCTCCGCCAGCGCCCGGCGCCGCGCGAGCACGTCGCCCTTGCCGTCGCTCGACTTCGCGAGGTAATCCCACCAGTCCGGCTGTTCGGGGTCGGCCTTGGCCTGCGCCCGTGCGAGCGTCTGCGCTTCGGCGAAGCGGCGGGCGGCGATCAGCGCCTGCAGGTGCGCGACGACCGCCGCGTGCGACGCCGGCCAGCGCCGCTGCGCGAGCGCCGAGAGCCGTACCGCGTCGTCGGTTCGGCCCGCGCGGCGGGCGATGTCGGCGGCCAGCACGTCGAGGCTCGGCGAACTGCTTGCCGGATCGTCGTCGCGCCGCTCGCGCGCATCGAACGCGCTGCGCGCCGACGCGAGCGCCTTGTCCGCCGCGTCGTACTGGCCGAGCAGCGTGTTCGCGAGCGCGATGCCGTACCAGTTCGCCGCGACGTTCGGCGCCGTGCGATCGTCGATCTCGAGCTGCATCCGGCGCGCCTCGGCCGAGATGTCGGTCGGCGCCCGGTTCTGCAGGACGCGCAGCCGCGCGCGCACGAACCCATATTCGGCCGACTGGCGCGGCTGCCGGTACGGTGCGCGACGCGCACGGTCCTCCATGTCGGCAATCCGCTCGCCGGTCAACGGGTGCGTGCGCGCATAGGCCGGCACGCCCGCATCGCCCATCGACGCGCGATCGAGCCGCTCGAAGAAGCCCGGCATCCCGTACGGGTCGTAGCCGGCCCCCGCGAGCAACTGGAAGCCGACGCGGTCGGCCTCGCGCTCGGCCGACCGCGAGAAGCGCAACTGGTTGTCGACCGCATACGCCTGCCCGCCCATCGCGATCGCGCTGCCAAGATCGCCGCTGCGCGCGAGCACGCCGGCCAGCACGCCGAGCAGCATCGTCGCGAGCGCCGTGTAGCCGGTCTTCTCGCTCGCGCCGATCATCCGTGCGATGTGCCGCTGCAGCACGTGGCCCATCTCGTGGCCGACCACCGATGCGAGCTCCGACTCCGTCTGCGTCGTCACCACCAGCCCGCTGTTGATCCCGATGAAGCCGCCCGGCATCGAGAACGCGTTGATCTGCGGATCGCGCACCGGGAACAGGTCGAAGTCCGGCATGTAGCCGCCGATGTAGCGCGCCGCCGCCGCGGCCGCGAGCCGCGCCGCCATTGCATTCAGGTAGTCGCGCACGAGCCAGTCGTCGAGATAGTCGGGATCGCGCCGCACTTCGCGCATCACGCGCTCGCCGAGCCGGCGCTCGGCTCGCGGCGTCAGCGAACCGCCGGAGCCGTCGCCGAGATCGGGCAGCTCCAGCGCACGCAGCGGCGCGCGCAGGCTCGCGACCGGCGCCGACGCACCGCCCGCGCCCGAAAACCGGCTCTCCGCGCCGCCGTACGTGCCGAACACGCCGGTCGCGATGCCGGACGGCACGGTGGAAATCGACGTCGCGCCGCCGCCCGCCGGCTCGAGCGGTGGCGCGGATGCGCTCTGCGCATGGCCGCCCGGCGGCAGCACGAGCGCCGCCGACAGCGATACGGCAAGCAACTGTTTGACAGGCATGGCAGGATGAAAACGACGCCGTCCCGCGCACCCGGCGCGCAGCGGCGTTTGGTCTGAATATTCGGGTCATTGTACCGGCGCCGCGACGACTGTCCCGTGCCGCGCGTGCGTCATCTGCGCCTGCGGCAACGCGAACGCCGCTGCTATGATAGGCGCCCGTTGAGAGGTTGGATCGGTTCGTCGCGCCGGTATGGAATCCGGCGGCCAGCCGATCGCGAAGCAGGATCGAGGCACGTGCGCGCGCACGCCGTTCCACTAGAGGAAGCCATGTCAGGACTCACCCATTTCGACGCTGCCGGCCACGCCCACATGGTCGACGTCGGCGGCAAGCAGGAAACGCAACGCATCGCGATCGCGCGCGGCACGATCCGGATGCTGCCGGCCACGTTCGCGCTGATTCGCGACGGCAAGGCCAAGAAGGGCGACGTGCTCGGCGTCGCGCGCATCGCGGCGATCCAGGGCGCGAAGCGCACGGCCGATCTCATTCCGCTGTGCCACCCGCTCGCGCTGACGCGCGTGGCCGTCGACTTCGAACTCGACGACGCGCTGCCGGGTGTCCACTGCATCGCGCAGGTCGAGACGTTCGGCCGGACCGGCGTCGAGATGGAAGCGCTGACGGCCGTCCAGGTCGGGCTGCTGACCGTCTACGACATGTGCAAGGCGGTGGATCGCGGGATGGTGATCACGGACGTGAGCGTGCGCGAGAAGCGCGGCGGGAAGTCGGGGGACTGGAAGGCGGAAGACGTAAGCGACTGATTCATAGGCTCTTCCCGTCGTTTCGTAGCCATCGACCTGGCATCGTAAACAAAATCGCCTCGAATCTGGCTGCTGGCATACGAAAAGTCGATCTTGTCCACTCCTGTCCCACAGGAGATTGGAATGGCCTCAATTCGCCAACGAGACGGGAAATGACAAGTACGTGTTCGGCGTCGAGGATTCGCTCACGAAGCAAAAACCTTCAGCACCCGTGCAGATGCGAAACGATGGACGCGATCCGTCGAAATTGAGATGGATCGCGGAAGCTTCGTTAGTCGTATCGATGCCGAAGCAAACTCCCCACGAAGACACCAACAACCGCTACATCGACGATGTATGCCCGACACAACGTACTGTCCAACAAGGCCGTCACTACGTTGGCAGCATTGCCGCGATCCATCGATGGCCGGGTTATTCCGATCAAGGGACTTACGTTGCATGCAGCACCACGGAAAGTGCGCGCGCGAGCAGAAACCACGGACGTCCACTGGCACGACCTACGGCATACAGCTATCACAGTTTGGCAATGTTGAAGCGACACTACCATCCCTCAGCAACGGACTTGGCACGAAGACTAGGCTGAGGCAAGCCGCACAGGTAGCGCCGCATGCACCGGCTCTCGTCGAGTTACGCTACTTTCGTCCTCACCACCTCGGAATTTCCGATACCTTGTACCTCTTGCGGCTCCGTCAGATCGACCACGCGGCACCGACCTGTTCGCAGCAGTTCCACGAATTCCCGCTGAGATGCAGCCAACCAGCTTTTCAAGACCCAAATCCCTTCACCGGCTTGCGCGTCGTGATTTCGAGCATAGAGACGAAAGCCGACATTACCTTGTCTATCGTCCGCGTCAGCTATCGCCTGTTCAACCTGTACGTACCACTCACCACACCGGCTTTCGAGACTGTCCGTTTCACGGAAACTGTATAGCGGCGGCTCACCTTGGGTTTCGACTAGATAGCGGAACGCGAACGCCATGATCCGCTTGTGATCGTCCGAATCTGACAGTCCCTCCCCTGATGCTTTGATCCGATCCTTCAATTCGTCGTGCGACACGCCGAACAATTCACGCGACTTCTTGTTACGCAGCGCCTGCGTTTTCTCATCATCGATGTATTCGCTGTGATCGATATCCAAGGCCGGCTTGAATGACGCCGAAACCCAGAAATACCAGTCCTTCGCAAAACCATTCACGTCGCCCCGAGCAGTCTCGAACTCGACCGAGTTGAAAGGGACACGCTTCCGCTTCTGATTGCCGATTTGCATTCTCTCATCGCCCTATCATCGTTGCAGACAGCTTCTTTTTTGCTTTCGCAACTGCGCCCTTCGCCTGCTCAAGAGTACGCTCCGCTTCCATTAATTCTGTCATGTGGAGAGCCAGATTTGACCCGGCCAACCAAGATGTCACCGATTCGATCTGGTTTGCATTCCCACTGACGATTCCTGGATCAGTACCAGTCAAGATCGCAACCCGGTGTTTGCAGTACGTGCCATGCTCACCAGCCGGGCAAGTACAGAATGCGACAATCCGCTTTTCGTCACGCTCAAACGTAAGTTCATAGGGGACTTCCGCCGATCCCTGAACAGAGAACACGATTTTTTCCATTATTGTCAGTTCGCCTTCCGCAAGTTTTTTAATTCATGAATCTTATCGATTGCAATTCAAGCGGGGAAGTATGTGCGCTTCAACGGGACCAGACGCTTCGTCTCCGCATCAGTCGTCTCGTAGTGGTCCATCAACGCACGGACGACATGATCTGATGTCCAGAGAGTAAGCGGCACAGAGGCCCGTTCCGCCTCGTAATATGCCTCTCTGCTGAAGCCCCCCGTACTGACGTACAGCCCACGATCGTCGGGATGGCGACCGCCAAGGAAGCTGCGAATTTCCTTGGTCCCCATCTGGCCTTTCCGGTGCTTCACTTCCACGATGATTCGTGGATGTTCGAAACCGAACCCATCGGGCGATGCGATAATGTCTTTGCCACGGTCACTGCCAGCCGGTGAAATCTGAGTCCTGTAACCCATTGCCCGAAGAATCCCGGCGACAAGCTCCTGCATCTCGTCCCAATCGAGACCGTTCACCACGTCCTTGATACGTTCGACTGCACGGTATTCAAGTCCTTCAAGCGGATCGGCTTCGACCTGTTCTTCAACTACTTCTGGCGCTGGCGGAACTGGTTTTCCAGTCGCTTCGCCGAGTAGTTCGTGCATCGCGAACTCAGATACGACGAAGACTGTCATCGTCGGACCAAGGGCAATCTTGGTGGCATCAGTCAGGCTATCCCGGCCGACTTCTTTCTCTTGCCACTTGACGGCACGCACCAACGGCATTTCAGCGTCCATCAGTTCAGGTTTGTATTCGCATCCACCGGTAACCTTGCCAATCAAATAGGTGCGGTTTGCGGGTGAATATGTGACAACGAAATCGCCCGCTTCAATCTCGTTCACGAAGCGCCACATTTGAGACGCACCTGCAATCGCTGTCTTTTCTTTGATTCCCGGCTCGATGGAGAGGTATAGGTCAATCAGTTCTTTCCGCGTCATGCCGACCGTGACATGCGGAGCGAGATTCGTCCCCCCGATAGCTGCGATACCCCGTTCACGGAATTCTTCATAGAGACTCCCACCATCGGACCGAACCATCCACATTTTGCTCATACATTCCCCGTACTTATCGAACGCCACCCGATGACCGCCGCGACGTACATCTTTCAATTCTCAGCGCCCAATAATACAAAAACCGTCGGTGGGTTGCGGTTTCAGTTCATAGTGACCGGTTAGTGCAACGGTTCGTTGTCCGCCGGGCCCCGATCCAGCGTCTGCTACCACGGGCACATCGTTTGACGCGCCGAAGCCGATCAAATCGTTGTGGTCGTATCTCTCGATAACAAATTCCAGCAGCGACGTGAACCTGTTCACTACGGACATGAAATTTCCGGCCACCATGCCGCGGCTATATGACATAGCGCACGAAAAGGTCAGGTCTTCGTCGGTATCGGAAGGCCGTTTCGTCAATCCTCGATCGCGAAGCGTGGCGCCGTCGGCTTCAGAACGTACCGGTCAGCGATAGTCGAAGCCCATCATCGGCGATCGACCCTCGACGGACGGTCGAAGGTGACGCGGCAACGGCGCCGGCCGCCGCTCCCGCGTCACTGCCCGCGCTGCGGTTCGAACACGAACGGTTGGGTCAGCAAGAAAGGATTCGCCGTCGCGCCAGTCTGCACGCACGTGGCGTGCGTCATCGCTTCGACGGCCGCGCGATCGGCCGCCGCATTGCGGCTGCTCGTCGTCACGGTGACGTTCTGCGCTTCGCCGGACGTCGTCATCAACGCACGCACCAGCACGGTCGCCGGACGCGTGAGCGGCTTCGCGGTATCCGGATAGACGGCACGCGGAATGTGGCAGGTCAGTTTGCTTTCCTGCGACGACGACAGCATCGCGCAGCCGGAAAACAGCATCGCGACGGCGGGCAGGATCAGGTAGGTCGAGCGAATGGCCATGGTCGAATATCGTTCTTCAGCACTGTTCTAGGCACACGCGCCGCGCGACGGAAGCCTTCCCCGCCTGCATCGCGTGTGTCGCACTGCGCCGCGGCCATCGGACCGGCGCCCCGTTACGGCCGCACGGCCGAGCGACGCTCGACCGCGATCCTGCCCGGCGAAATGCCCGAATAGCCGGGAAGTTTTCCGTGTTCGCGCCGGCTACGCCCCGCGCCGGCGCTTTCGCGCATTGTGCACGCGCCGCCCGGCCAGCGGCGGCGATTTGACAATGGTTGACGCGAATCGCCGCTCATTCGACCGGAATCCGCGCGATCCGCGACGTAATCGATGGCCGACCGGAGCGGCACGCTACGCGCCGCGTCGTGTTGCGCCGACGTCAGCCGCCTTCGGCGCGACGCAACGGACGCCGGCATTCCCCGTTCCGGCGTGCGCGACATGCACGACGTGCGTCAATCCGAATCGTCGTCGTCCGATTCGTCGCCCTCGTCGGCCGGCGCTTCCCCGTACTTCGCGACGACGGCCGCCCTGAACGCTTTCAGCGCCGGCTCCTGGTCGCACAGCTTGTACAACGAGGCCAGTTGCTGCGGCCAGTCCTTCAATTCCTTCGCGAACACATGCAGGCGCGCGACGGTATCGAGAGCGTCGGCTTCGCGGCCGGCCAGCGCCTGCAGTACCGCGTAACGGCGCAGCACCGTCTCGCCCGGGAGCAGCGCGATCGCGCGCTCGTGCGCGGCGAGCTTGGCCGGCAAATCGTCCGGCGAAATCGGGAGCAGCGTCGCCGCACCGTAATCGCCCCACGCGCCGAACAGCAGCGACGGCGCATCGCGGTACTGCGCGGCCGGGCTGCTGCCGTAATAGAGCACTTCCGCGCGCTGGTAGTCGCGCAGCACCGGCACCGCCGCCAGCACGCCGCCGAACGACAGCACCGCGAACAGCCCGAATGCCGCCCGCCCCCGCAGGATGCGCAGCGGCTTCACCTCGAGCAGCCCGATCACGAACATCGCCGGCAGCAGGAAGAACATGTATTGCTGCGGATATTCGACGAGCGCATGCATCAGCAGGATGCCGATCAGCGCGAAACCGAACACGCGCATGCTCGACTGCGGCGCCCGCACCGCGCGCACGAACCACGTGACGAGCGCGACGGCGAGCACGCCGAGCCCGACGAGACCGGACTTCGCGAGCAGGTCGATGAAGATGTCGTGCGAATTGTTCGCGATCTCGACGCCGCCGAGCGTGCGCACGAGCGCAAACTGGTGCGACGGGAATTCGCCCCAACCGACTCCGAGCAGCGGATGCTCGCGGAACATCGCGAGCCCGTACTTCCACAACGCGAGGCGCGGCGCGATCTGCCCGGCATCGCGCATCCGGTCGGCTGCCGACTCCGCGAGATTCAGGTGGTAGTGCACGTTGGCCCAGCGCACCGCGACGTTCACCGCGACGAACGCGACGGCGAGCACGACCGGTATCAGCCACGCACGCGCATTGCCCGGTGTGCGGCGCGATTCGACCCACGCCATCCAGAAGCCCGCGA
>NZ_LPDI01000043.1:0-3804 GCF_001528895.1 Burkholderia sp. MSMB1078WGS
CTCGCCGGGCCGCAGCAGGTTCGCCATCAGCAACCCGAGCAGC
This sequence comes from Burkholderia sp. MSMB1078WGS, assembly GCF_001528895.1. NCBI lineage: Bacteria > Pseudomonadati > Pseudomonadota > Betaproteobacteria > Burkholderiales > Burkholderiaceae > Burkholderia > Burkholderia sp. MSMB1078WGS. The sequence goes on from NZ_LPDI01000043.1 coordinate 44, forward strand.
AGCGAGACCAGCGACGCGGTGACGAACCAGCCGAGCGCCTTCACGAACACGCGCCCGACCGACGACGCATCGCCCATGTGCGCGATGCCGACCACCAGCGTCGAGAACACCAGCGGGCCGATCACCATCTTGATCAGCCGCAGGAACACGTCGGATACGAGCGAGATGTAGCCGGCGATTTCGGCGGCCGACTGCTTGTCCGGAAGCTGCGTGTAGATCAGGTAGCCGATCAGGATGCCGGCTGCCATCGCGAGCAGGATCCAGCCTGCCGCAGACATTCGTTTGTTCATGATGGAATTCGCCGCACGGCGATGGAGTTGACGGAAGAAAGAGGCGCGTGCCGTGCCATGGGGCGCGCGGAGCGCGCCGCTCGGGCCGACACGGTGATCCGCGGGCGGACGCGCCGCCGCACCGGCATTCGCAGCAACGCGAACGCCGGCGGCAGCGATCCGGCATGCAGCGATCGGATCAATAGCCGATCGCGGAGCCCGCCGGACGGCGCGGGTCGTTGTAGCCGTAGATGAAGCCCACACGCACGTTGCCGGACACGGACGAATCGTTCCCGGAACTCTGGCGGCTCGCGGCTTCGGTGCCCGGCAGGCCGACCATGATCAGCTCGGCGGCGCCCCACGGCGTCTGCTCGACCATCTTGTAGCCCATGTTGCGAAGGATCGCGAGCGTGTCGGGCGACAGGCCGTAGGTTTCGTAATAGACCGCGTCGGGCAGCCACTGATGATGGATGCGCGGCGCGGCGACCGCGTCCTGCGGCGTCATCCCGTAGTCGATCACGTTCAGCACGGTCTGCAGCGTGATCGTGATGATGCGCGAGCCGCCCGGCGAACCGACCACCATGAATACCTTGCCGTCCTTCTTCACGATGGTCGGCGCCATCGACGACAGCGGACGCTTGCCCGGCGCGATCGAGTTGCGCGTGCCCTGCACGAGGCCGAACAGGTTCTGCGCGCCGACCTTCACGGTGAAGTCGTCCATCTCGTCGTTCAGGAAGAAGCCCGTGCCCGGCGCGATGACCACGGCGCCGAAGCGGCCGTTGACCGTATAGGTCGTCGACACCGCATTGCCGTCGTGGTCGACGATCGAGTAGTGCGTCGTTTCCGGCTTCTCGTGCACGCCGACGCCGGGCTGCACATCGACCGACGGCGTCGCCGTGTCGGCATGGATGCTCTTGCGGATCTGCGCCGCGTACTCCTTGCTCGTCAGCTTCGCAACCGGGTTGTCGATGAAGTCCGGATCGCCGAGCAGCGTGTTGCGGTCTTCGTACGCATGGCGCATCGCTTCGGTCATATAGTGGACCGCCGCGGCCGAGTGGTAGCCGAGCTTGCGCAGGTCATATCCTTCGAGGATGTTCAGCGTCTCGCACATCGTCACGCCGCCCGAACTCGGCGGCGGCGCCGACACGAACTCGTAGCCGCGATACGTGCACGTCAGCGGCGCCATGTCCTGCGCGCGATAGGACGCGAAATCGGCCGCCGTGATCACGCCGCCGCCGCGCCTGGCCGCCGCTTCCACGATCTTCGGAATCTCGCCGTGATAGAACGCGTCCGGCCCCTGCTCCGCGATGCGCTCGAGCGTGCGCGCCAGATCCTTCTGCACCAGACGATCGCCCGGCTGCAACGCCGTGCCGTCCGGGCGCAGGAAGATGCGCGCGGCTTCCGGGTCCTTCCTGAAGCGCTCGACCGTCGTGTCGAGGATGTCGGTATCGCCGCGCGTCAGCACGAAGCCGTCGCGCGCGAGCCGGATCGCCGGCGCCATCACCTGCTTGCGCGTCAGCTTCCCGTACTTGCGCTGCGCGAGATCGAGCCCGGCCACCGTGCCCGGCACGCCGACCGCGCGATAGCCGTACAGGCTCTGGTCCGGAATGACGTTGCCGGCCGCATCGAGATACATGTTCGCGGACGCCGCGGCCGGCGCTGTCTCGCGGAAATTGATGAAGCGGTCGCGACCGTCGGCCAGGTGGAGGGTCATGAAGCCGCCGCCGCCGATGTTGCCGCAGCATGGGTTGGTCACGGCCTGCGCATAGCCGACGGCCACCGCCGCGTCCACCGCGTTGCCGCCTGCCTTCAGGATGTCGACGCCGATCTGCGACGCGAAGTGCTGCGACGACACGACCATGCCGTTCTTCGCTTCGACCGCCGGGTCCGACGCGGCGAACGCGCACACGCTCATCGCGGACAACAGGGTGAGTACTACGAGCCGCCTCATGACGGAATCCTCCAGACGAATAAACCGGCGCATGCCGGGATGCGCGGCCGCACCACCGCGTATCGACGCCGCCCGTTCGACGTGTAATAAACGGTACATTTCCGCAAGGCCGCGATCATAGCACCCGCTTTTTTGCGTCAAAAACTAGGGTAATTACTGAATTCAAAGCGGATATGCGGGACTATCTTTGTCGAGGCATGTTCGATTTATTACATATATGAACGTATTCGTGGATCGAGCGATACGTCCCTCTAATTTCGAACCGTGCGCCGCCTGCCGCACGTCGATCGGCTAACATGCGTGCAGTTACCGGCAGACGCACGTCTGCCGTTCGATCGTTCAATTCAGATAGAGAGCCGGAGTGCCGATGGGGACGAGCATCAGGGCGTTGCTGCTATCCCAGATGGATAGCTTCACGCCGTCGGAACAGAAGGTCGCGCAGGCGTTGCTGGATCGCTATCCCAGTCTCGGGCTGGGCCCCATCGCGCAGTTCGCGAAGCAGGCGGAAGTCAGCGACCCGACCGTGTTCCGCTTCGTCGTCCGGATCGGCTTTCCGAACTATTCGTCGTTCCAGCAGGCGCTGCACGACGAGATCGACACCGCGATGAATTCGCCGCTCGCGCGCATGGATGCGTTTCATTCGGAAACGGGCATGCGCGACAGCCACGCGGCGATTTTCCAGCGGCTGTCCGAATCGCTCGCGACCACGATCGAAGGGCTCGACGCGGCCGCGTTCGACGCAGCGGTGGCGGTGCTGGCCGATCCGGACGTACGCATCTTCTGCGGCGGCGGGCGCTATACGGCGCCGCTCGCGTCGCTGTTCTCGTTCACGCTGGCCTATGCACGGCCGCACGTGCAGTACGTCGAGCCGAACGTGAATCTCGCGTCCGTCGCGCTGGCCGACATGGGGCGCACCGACCTGCTCGTGATCTTCGACTTTCGCCGCTACCAGAAGGACAGCATCCGCTTCGCGCAGGCCGCGCACCGGCTCGGCGCGCGGATCCTGCTGATCACCGACGAATGGCGCTCGCCGATCGGCGAATTCGCGGAGATCGTGCTGCGGATCCAGGGGCGCCCTTTCGCGATGCTGCAGACCAACGTGCCGGCGCTGGCGCTCGCCGAAGCGCTGGTGATCGGCGTGACGAACCGGCTGCCGGAACTGGCCCGGCAGCGGATGGAGAAGATCGAACAGCTCAACGCGGGCGGGATCGAGTGGGATACCAGCCAGCGCGATTTGCCCGAATGACACGTGGCCGCCATTCGGGCGCGGCGCTCAACTCTCGACGTCCTCCAGACTGAACACTTCCGTCTTGTCGTTGTACGAGAAGACCTCCCCGTACCGCCCCCAGTCGATCACCGCGTCGAGCGTTTCCTCGGCCGCTTCGTCGGACAGGAAATCCTCCAGCTCCTGCTCGAAGCGCACGCGCGGCGCGCGGTGGCCCGGACGCTCGTTCAGCACCTTCCTGATCCGGGCAGCAAGCGGCACGTGCTTCAGCAGGTGATCCGCGAACATCAGCTTGCGCTCCTGCGTGCCGAATTCC
>NZ_LPDI01000044.1:0-46104 GCF_001528895.1 Burkholderia sp. MSMB1078WGS
GACGTTGTTCTTCAGCGTCTGGCGATCGATCGACTGCACGCCGAACGCCATCTGCGGCTGCTGGTCGATGAAGATCAGCTGGCTGTTGTGCGGGGTAAGTACTTCAAGCTTGGGGTTGCTCATGATGGTGATGTCCTTTGACGCGAAGAAAGATGAGGCTTGCCTGGCCGACGAATCCGCGAAACGTCCAATGCGCCGAGTCGCAAGCGTCGGCAGCCGGCCTGCGCCATTCAATACGTGAACTTGCGGCCGCACCAGTTAATTGTTCTGATTTTCGCCACGCGCTGAATTCAGACTGAAAAGATCTGAATTTCATTGAATGTGCTGACGACGAACGCGCGGACCTGATAGGCTGGCCCAAGACTTTCGGATCGACGCCAGCCCGGTAGTTGTCCGTATCTTTAACGGCCGTCATTCCATTCCAGACCCATGAAACCGTACATTGCTTCACTTCTCGCCGGCATCCTCGCCGGCGTCGTTTATGCGCTGATCGGCGTGCAATCGCCGGCGCCGCCCGCCGTCGCCCTGGCCGGCCTGCTCGGCATTCTCGCCGGCGAGCAGATTCTTCCCGTGGTGCGTCGGATGTTCGACGGCATCCAACTGGGAACCGCGTGGCGCGACGCCAAGTGCAGCCAGCACATGTTCGGCGCGCTGCCCGGCGCACACGCCGACGCTGCCGTAAAGCGCCGCGAATCGACGCCGACGTGACGGGCCGATGTCGAGCGAACGCGGCGTCGGCCCGACCGTTGGCTCGCAGGCGTGCGTGTCCCGGCACGTCGGATGACGACCCGTTTTGAACCGTATTGGATTCAGCGTCGCTCGACGGCGCGACATCGCCCGATGCGCTTGCCGTCGCGAAATTCGCCATGAAGCTGTCTTTCGAAGCACTCGAGGCACTGGACGCGATCGACCGCACCGGTACGTTTGCCGACGCCGCAGAGTTGGTGCACCGCGTGCCGTCCGCACTGACATACGTCGTACGGAAGCTCGAGAACGATCTCGGCGTCGCGTTGTTCGATCGCAGCGGGCGTCGTGCGAAGCTCACGCACGCGGGCCGCATCGTCGTCGAGGAAGGCCGCCGTCTGCTTCGCGCTGCCGAACAGCTTGAACGGAAGGCGCAGCGCGCGCAGCAAGGTTGGGAAACCGAGATCCGCGTCTGCATCGCCGAGATACTGCCTTTCGACAAGCTGTGGCCATACGTCCACGCGTTCTACGATCTCGAAATGGATACGCGGCTGCGACTCTCCACCGAAGTGCTCGGCGGCACCTGGGACGCGCTGATTTCGCGGCGGGCCGATCTGATCGTCGGCGCGGCCGGCGAGCCGCCTGAACTGCCGGACATCGTCGCGCAGCCAATCGGCATGCTGCGGCACGTGTTCGCGGTCGCCCCTACCCATCCGCTCGCCGCGCTGCCCGAACCGCTGTCGATGGCATCGATCGTCGAGTATCGCGGCGCGGTGATCTCCGACACGTCCCGCGAACTTCAGCCGCAGTCGGCCGCGCTTGACCCTGGCCAACGGTATCTCGCGGTGCCGACGCTCGCTGCGAAACTGGCCGCGCAATGCGAAGGGCTCGCGGTGGGTACGCTCCCGGACTGCATCGCGGCGCCCGCGATCGCGCAAGGCAGGCTCGTCGCGCGGGAAGTCACCGGCATGCGCGACACGACCCATTGCTATATCGCGTGGCGCGCCAACGAAGCCGGGCGCGCGCTACGCTGGTGGGTCGAACGGCTCGGTCACCACGACCTCGTCGACCGGTTCACCGCGCGCGTGTGACGCTGCGCTTTCTACGAACGGTCGAGCGGTCTCGCGCTTGCTCACCTGCATCAAACCGTTCCCGAAATCAGCGTCGAAAGAATGAAGAGCGGAGCGGCTTCGCCGCCCCCCATTCCGCACGCAGCCGACGTCGCGTGCGGAATCGGCGTTCAGCGCGACGCGGACGGCTCGCCGGTCCGGCCGGATCGCCAGGTGAGGAAGCCGAGCGCCGCGAGCGGCAGCGCCAGTGCCCAGAACCCGGCGTACAGGTAGGCGCTCGCCCCGGCGCCCGCGCCGAGCGCGAATCCGGCAACCGGCGGCAGCGTGCGTCGCAGCCGCGCGCGTGCGGCTTCCCGTTCGGCCGGCGCGGCAATCGGCACGAGCCAGTCGAATGCATCGATGACCGCCTGCGTGACGTTGCCGGTCATCACGGTGTTCGCGACGACGGTGCGCGCGGTCAGCCGGCCGTGCGCGTTCTGCACGCCCATTGCCGCCGCACCGAGCAGCCCGCAGACGATCGTCGCGGGCGCATCGGCGCTGCCGATCGGCGACGCCGCGACGCCGGCGAGCATGAATCCGGCCAGCAGGATCGTCTGCAGCGCGTACAGCGCGCGCGCCCGCGGGCCATGCCCGCGCACGCGCATCCGGTGATCGAGCAGGCGGGCGGCCACGATCCCCGCGATGAATGCCGGAAACGCGAGCCACTTGATCATGAGGCCCTGACCGACACCGGCGAGGCCCGAGCCGATCAGGATGAAGTTGCCGGTGACGTGCGCGGTAAAGAGCCCGAACAGCGCGACGAAGCCGAGCGTGTCGACATAGCCGGCGATCGATGCAAGGTACACATCCTCGCCGTGCAGGCGATCGGGGGCCGCCGCGCCCGCTACCGTTACTTGCACGGGCTGCATGTCGTGGCTTCCGCGGTTGTGTCGGCGGTGTCCGCATCGCGGACCTGTGCGGCGAGCGGGATCGCCTGCTCGTCGGCGACGATGCCGAGCCGGCGCGCGAGCGCGATCAGCGGCGCCGCGGGCGATTGCACGCGCACGCGGTGATACGGGAAGCCGACTGCGATAGCGGCTCCCGGCGAGATCAGATAAGGCATGGTCCGTTCCGGTTGCGCCGCGGGCCCGGCCGACAGGATGGCGTCCGGCCCGTGCGGCGGTTCTGAAGCAAGACTAAGGGAACGCCCGCCTGAAAGTCACGGCGGCGAACTGAATTTTCCTGAAAGCGCCGCGCAACGCGCGGCTCGGCATGGCGCCCGCCTGCGTGGCCGGCCGCGCCGGGGCGCGCGTACGACATCGCGACGCCGGCCTCCGAAGCACAGCGCAACGCGGAAATCGAACGACAGATCGACGCGTTCCTCAACGGCACGCCGGCCGCGCTGAAGCGTATCGCGTCCGGCTCATCCGCGATGCGCCCGCGCCGCAAGCGACGCAGCGGCGCCACGCTCGAGCCGATTCAGAACGATTCAGCCGCGACGCGCGTCGCCTGCCCTATGCTCGGACAGCATCGGACGCGTGCCGTATCGCGCACCGCCCGCAGAACCGGGATTCCTCCATGACGACCGACACGCTTGCACTCACCCATCACACCGTTACGGCGAACGGCATCCGCCAGCACTTCATCGACGCCGGCGCCGGGCCCGTCGTCGTGCTGCTGCACGGCTTCCCCGAAACCAGCTTCGCGTGGCGCTTCCAGATTCCGGCGCTCGCGCGGCACTATCGCGTGATCGCGCCCGACCTGCGCGGCTACGGCGAAACCGACAAGCCCGCGGCCGGCTACGACAAGCGCAACATGGCGCGCGATCTCGCCGCGCTGCTCGATGCGCTCGGCATCGAGCGCATCGCGCTCGTCGGGCACGATCGCGGCGCACGCGTCGCGACGCGTTTCGCGAAGGACTTCCCCGAACGCGTCGAGCGGCTCGTCGTGATGGACAACGTGCCGACGCGCATCGTCGCGCAGAACATGACCGCGCAAACGGCGCGCGCATACTGGTTTTTCCTGTTCCATCAGGTGCCCGACCTGCCGGAGGCGCTGATCGCCGGCAAGGAAGCCGAATGGCTCGGCTATTTTTTCGCGGACTGGTGCTACAACCCGCACGCCATCGCGGGCGACGCGTTCGACACCTACGTGCGCGCGTATCGGCGCCCGGGGGCCGTGCGCGGCGCGCTGGCCGACTATCGCGCGAACGCGGAAGACGTGCAGCAGGACCTCGTCGATGCCGACGTCAGGATCGCGTGCCCGACGATGGCGATCTGGGGCGAGGATTTCTACGCGGTCGGCAAGATGTTCGACATGAAGGCCGTATGGGAAAGCATGGCGACGAACCTGCGCGCCGAGCCGATCGCACAGTGCGGGCATCTGCCGCACGAGGAACAGCCCGAGCGCGTGAACGCGCTGCTGCTCGACTTCTTGCGCGGCTGGGCCGGCTGACGCAACGCCCGCCGCACGCGGCATCATCGGAGGAGCACCGGATGGAACACGGATCGGGCCGCAAGGCCGTCATCGCCGGCGGATCGGTCGGCGGGCTGTTCGCGGCGACCGCGCTGCGCGCGGCCGGCTGGGACGTGCGCGTATTCGAACAATCGCCGTACGCGCTCGACAGCCGCGGCGGCGGCATCGTGCTGCAGCCACCGATCGAGCGCGCGTTCGCGTTCGGCGGCGTAGCGCTGCCGCGCGACGCCGGCGTCGATTCGATCGACCGGATCTACGTCGATGCGCAGGACCGGATCGTGCAGCGCTTCGCGATGCCGCAGACGCAGACCGCGTGGAACGTGATCTACACGGCGCTCAAGCGCGCGCTGCCGGCCGGGGTCATCCAGGCCGGCGACGCGTTCGAGCGGTTCGAGCAGGACGGCGAGCGGATCGTCGCGCATTTCGCGAGCGGCCGCGCCGAGACCGCCGACCTGCTGATCGGCGCGGACGGCGGCCGCTCGACGGTACGCGCGCAGTTGCTGCCGGACGTGCGCCCGACGTATGCGGGCTATGTCGCGTGGCGCGGGCTCGTCGACGAACGCACGCTGCCCGAGCAGGTGCTGTATCTGCTGCGCGAACGCTTCACGTTCCAGCAAGGCGACCGGCACCTGTTCCTCACCTATCTGGTGCCCGGCGCCGACGGCGCAACCGAAGCGGGCAAACGGCGCGTGAACTGGGTGTGGTACCGGCGTCTGGCGGCCGACCGGCTGCCGTCGCTGTTCCTTGCGCGCGACGGCACGCAGCGCGACGGATCGCTGCCGCCCGGCGCGATGCGCGACGACAACCGCACGGAACTCGTCGACGCCGCCGACCGGATGCTCGCACCGACGCTCGCCGCGCTCGTCGATGCGACACCCGCGCCGTTCGCGCAGGCGATCCTCGATCTCGCGGTCGAGCGGATGGCTTTCGGGCGCGCGGTGCTGCTCGGCGACGCCGCATGCATCGTGCGCCCGCACACGGCGGCGGGCGTCGCGAAAGCCGCGGACGACGCGGTCGGTCTCGCCGAAGCATTGCGCGACGTCGCACGCGGCGCCGCGTTCGATGTCGCGCTGGCAGGCTGGGACGCCCGTCAGCGTGCGGCCGGTGCGTTGCTGTCCGCGCGCGGGATCGCGCTCGGCGCGCGGTTGATGGGCGCGGCGTGAAGGTGCGCCGGCCGTCTGTCGGCCGCCGCGCGGTACGGAGCGGCCTCGGGATTCAGCGCACGCAGCACGCTCGCGCGCCCGCCGTCGTCTGCGGGTAGTTGCGGCTGTCCGCGCGCGAAAGCTGGGGCCGCGGCTGCCGCAAGCCACGCGGCGATCGCCAGCCCCTTCGCTCGGCGCTTCATTGCGCGCTCGCGGTCGAGACGGACGCCGACGTCGCGGCCGTTGCCGTGTGCCAGTCGCCATGTGCGATCGCATACAGTTCGCGATTGCGCGCAATCGTCTCCGTGCTCGGTGGATAGTCCGAGTTCGACGTCGGCAGCGTACCGTCGCGCTCCGCCCGAATCAGGTCGGCGCGCACGTCGGCGCGCGTGATCGTGTCGCCGGCGGTTTGCGCGAATGCGACGATCGGTGCGCTCAGCGCACAGGAAAGCAGGACTGCACGAATAAGATTGTTCATGACGTTCACCTCCGAAAATGGCATGTTCGCGTCCGCAGATCAGGCCGGACACCCGCTCCGCATCGATGCGACGAGGAGTGGTATCCATTCTGCGATTCGCGCGCTTTCCGGAAGGTGAGGCTTCGATTACGGTCTTGTCATCCGGTCGCGGCCCGGTCGCACGGCAGCGTCAGTCGACGCGCAACGGCGCCGTGTGTCGGACGGTGCCCAGAAACCGCGTCAACTCCACGGTCTGCGGCCGCTCGAAGATCTCGTCGGGCGTGCCGCTCTCCCATACACGCCCCTGGTGCATGAACACGATCCTGTCGCTCACCGCACGCGCGAAGTTCATCTCGTGCGTGACCATGATCAGCGTCATGTCCTCGCGCGCGAGCTGCTCGATGACCCCCAGCACCTCCCCGACGAGCTCGGGATCGAGCGCGGACGTGATCTCGTCGCACAGCAGCACACTCGGCTTCATCGCGAGCGCACGCGCGATCGCGACGCGTTGCTGCTGGCCGCCCGACAGGTGTTCCGGAAACGCGTCGAACTTGTCGCCGAGGCCGACGCGCTCGAGCATCAGCTCTGCGATCGCACGTGCCTGCTGACGGTGCGCCTTTTTCACCACCGACTGCGCCAGCATCACGTTCTGCCCGGCGCTCAGGTGCGGAAACAGGTTGTACTGCTGGAACACCATGCCAACCTTCAGCCGCAGCGCACGCAGGTCGGCGTGCCGTGCATCGACGCGTTCTCCGTCGACCGAAATCGTGCCTGCGTCGATACTCTCGAGCCCGTTGAGCGTGCGCAGCAGCGTGCTCTTGCCCGAGCCGCTGCGGCCGATGATCGATACGACCTGCCCGCGCTCGACGGACAGATCGATGCCCTTGAGCACATGATGGGTGCCGAAATTCTTCTCGACACCCCGGGTTTCAACGAGCGGCATGCCATCTCCTTTGCAACGTGCGCGCATAACGGGTAAGCGGATAGCAGAGCGCGAAATAGATCAGCGCGACGAGGCCATATACGACGAACGGCCGGAACGTCGCGTTCGAGATCGCGATGCCGACCTTCGTCAGCTCGGTGAAGCCGATGATCGACACCAGCGCCGTATCCTTCACGGCCTGCACGCCGAAGCCGACCGTCGGCGCGATCGCGATGCGCGCGGCCTGCGGCAGGATCACGTGACGCAACTGCTCGACGTAACCCATCGCCAGGCTCGCCGACGCCTCCCACTGCCCTTTCGGCACCGCCTCGACACAGCCGCGCCAGATTTCGGCCAGATACGCGCTGGTGAAGAACGTGAGCCCGGCCGTGGCCGCGACCCACGGCGAAACGTCGAGCCCGACGAGCGGCAGGCCGAAGAACACGATGAACAGTTGCATCAGCAACGGCGTGCCCTGGAACACTTCGATATAGAGCTTCGCGACGCCGCGCAGCACCGTCGAATTCGACACGCGCATCACGAGCAGCCCGAGGCCGACGAGGCCGCCGGATACGAACGACACGATCGACAGCACGATCGTCCAGCGCGCGGCCAGCAGCAGGTTCGCGAGAATTTGCCCAAGCGTGAAATCGATCATCGCGCACCTCGCACGCGCCGGGAGAACAGGCGGCGGCCCATCGCGCCGAGCGTGGCGCGCAGCAGCAGCGCCATCGCCAGATACGCGAGCGTGATCGCGAAGTACGTCTCGAATGCGCGGAAGTTGCGCGACTGAATGTAGCTTGCCGCATAGGTCAGGTCGGCCACCGAGATCTGCGACACGACCGCCGAACCGAGCATCGTGATCACGATCTGGCTCGACAGCGCGGGAAACACCTTGGCGAGCGCCTGCGGCAGCACGACGTGGCGCAACATCTGCGCGCGCGACATCGCCAGCGCGGACGCCGCCTCCAGATGCCCTTTCGGCACGGCGGCCACGCCCGCGCGCACGATCTCGACCGAGTACGCGCCGAGATTGAGCGTCATCGCAAGGATCGCGGCCGTGTATTCGTCGATATGCACGCCGAGCGCCGGCAAGCCGAAGAAGATGAAGAACAGCTGGACGACGAACGGCGTATTGCGAATCGCCTCGACGTACGCGCCGATCAGCGGGCGCAACCGCACGGCCGCGCGCGCGTCGGCGCTGTACGCGGCCGCGCCGAGCACGCCGATCGCCACGCCGAGCACGGTCGCGACCGCGGTCAGCGCGAGCGTGATCGCCGCGCCGCCCGCGAACACGCCGGCGTACTCGGCAAGCTCGCCGAATTGAAGCTGGTAGCTCATGGGAACGGGATAAGTTCGGGTTCGGACAACGACACGTGCCGCGCCGGGCATCCCGGCCGCGGCGACGTGTCACGCGGCACGGCGTTTCGTCACAGTCCGGCCGGCAACGGCTGGCCGAGCCACTTGCGCGACATTTCGCCCAGCGTGCCGTCCTGCTTCGCATGCGCGATCGCATCGTCGATCTTCGCGAGCAGGCGTGGCTCGTTCTTGTTGACGCCGACGAAGCACGGCGAATTCTTGATCACGAACTTGACCTCGGGGCGGCGCGGCGGATTCTTCGCGAGAATCGCCGCCGCGACGATGTTGCCGGCCGCGATCAGTTGGACTTGCCCCGACAGGAACGCCTGGATCGTCGCATTGTTGTCCTCGAAGCGCTTGATCGTCGCGCTCGGCGCGAGCTGCGACAGCGCGATCTCCTCGAGCGCGCCGCGCGTGGCGCCGACCGTCTTGCCGGTGAGGTCGGCGGGCGCGCTCACCTTCACGTCGGACGGCCCGAACACGCCCTGGAAATACGGTGCGTAAGCGCTCGAGAAATCGATGACCTTCTCGCGCTCCGGCGTCTTGCCGAGCGACGAGATCACCATGTCGACCTTGTTGGTCGTCAGGTACGGAATCCGGTTCGCGCTGTTCACGGGCACCAGCTTCAGCTTGACGCCGAGCGCCTTGGCGAGGAGTCCTGCCATGTCGATGTCGTAGCCCTGCGGCTGCATGTCCGTGCCGACCGAGCCGAACGGCGGATAGTCCTCGGGCACCGCGACGCGCAGCGTGCCGTTTTTCGCGATGGTGTCGAGCGCATCGGCGTGGGCCGGCGCGGCGGCGAACAGCGCGATCACGGGGGCGGCGATCAGTACAGCCAGCCAGGTGCGTCGGGGGAACGGTCGGGTCGTCGGGCTCACGGTGAATCTTCCTTGTCTGGTATGTCGTCGGGCAGCGCGCAACGATTGCGCGGCCGAACCACTCCAGCAAAAACCAGGCCATTGCCGCAAAACGCCGGCTGCATCGGCGCGAGACGGAAATTTCGGCGAACCTTTCGGTGTACCGCATTCCTCATTTCGGTGCATGAGCCGGCACCTTCGGCAACGGTTGCCCTCGCAGTGCGCGCCGGCGCACCAAATTACCCAATTGGTTCACCCGCCGCCGAGGCCCCTATGCACGGATTCGAACAGACGCAGTCCAATTTTGCATGCCGTTTGTGACGGGAATTACGGCTGACTACGTTCGCGACGTACCGTGCCTTTCGCCACACCCGGCGAATCGCGAACAGGACGGGTGCGCTTGCTTGCGCGCGCCGGTCCGCCGGTACCGGTGGTCCCGATCGTCCCGCGATCGGGATGATTCCAATCCCATCCGTGCGCGAGGATACCGTCATGGCATCGATTCCCGAACCGTCGACAACCGGCGAAACCGACAAACGCAGCTGGCTCGAATCGCACGAAGCCGGCTATCACAAGACCCTCGGCAATCGACAGGTGCAGATGATCGCGATCGGCGGGGCCATCGGCACCGGGCTCTTTCTCGGCGCCGGCGGCCGGCTGCAGGCCGCCGGCCCGTCGCTCGCGATCGTCTATCTCGTATGCGGCGCGTTTTCGTTCCTGATCCTGCGTGCGCTTGGCGAGCTCGTGATGCATCGCCCCAGCAGCGGCAGCTTCGTGTCGTACGCGCGCGAATTCCTCGGCGAGAAGGCATCGTTCGTCGCGGGCTGGATGTACTTCCTGAACTGGGCGATGACCGGCATCGTCGACATCACCGCCGTCGCGCTCTACATGCATTACTGGGCGCCGTTCGCGGCCGTGCCGCAGTGGATCTTCGCGCTCGTCGCGCTCTGCATCGTCGCGACGATGAACCTGATCGGCGTGAAGTGGTTCGCGGAGATGGAGTTCTGGTTCGCGCTGGTCAAGGTCGCCGCGATCGTGCTGTTTCTCGTGATCGGCGCGGCGATCCTCGGCACGGGCATGCCGGTGGCCGGCCATGGCACCGGCATGCATCTGATCACCGACAACGGCGGGTTCTTTCCGCACGGACTGATGCCGGCGCTGGTGCTGGTGCAAGGCGTGGTGTTCGCATTCGCAGGCGTCGAACTGGTGGGCACGGCCGCCGGCGAATGCAAGGATGCGCGCAAGGTGCTGCCGCGCGCGATCAACAACGTGATCTGGCGCATCGCGATCTTCTACGTCGCATCGGTCGTGCTGCTGGTCTGCCTGCTGCCGTGGAGCGCGTACAAGGCGGGCCAGAGCCCGTTCGTCACGTTCTTCGGCGCGCTCGGCGTGCCGGGCATCGGCTCGGTGATGAACCTGGTGGTGCTGACGGCCGCGCTGTCGAGCCTGAACTCCGGCCTGTATTCGACGGGGCGCGTGCTGCGCGCGCTGTCGATGGGCGGCTCGGCCCCCGCGTTCCTCGCGCGGATGAGCGCGCAGTCCGTCCCGTACGCGGGCATTCTGGTGACGGTCGCGATCTATGTGGTCGGCGTGCTGCTCAACTATCTCGTGCCGTCGAGCGTGTTCGAGATCGTGCTGAACATCGCATCGCTCGGCATCGTCAGCACATGGGGCTTCATCGTCGTGTGCCAGATGAGGTTCCGCGCCGCAGTCCGGCGCGGCGAGGCGGACGACGTCTCGTTCAGGATGCCGGGCGCGCCCGTGACATCGTGGCTCACGCTGCTGTTCCTGCTCGGCGTGCTGGTGCTGATGGCCTTCGACTACCCGAACGGGACATGGACGATTGCATCGATCCCGCTGGTCGCGCTGCTGCTCGTGGCCGGCTGGAAGTGGTTGAGCCGCCGCGCGCGCCGTGCGTTGCTCAAGCCGACGATTCCGTCGGTCGCCCTCACGCAGAACGTGCTCGAGAAGGGCGAGCACTGAATCGCGGCGGCATGCGTGCCGTTGACCGATCCGCCGCCGGCACCGCGGGCGGCGGTCGATCGCCGCGTTCAGTGATGCTCGTACAACTGCTGCGCGTCGAGCGACGCGAACGATGAGGTCGCGGGCTTTGCAGCGTCGGTCGGCCGTGCAGCGGCCGATTGCGCTTGCTGCGCGGCGACCTTCGCCTCGGCGGCCTGAATGTCTTCCGGATAGTAAGGATCGCTGCCGATCGGCCGGTAACCGGCCTTTTCGACGCGGACGAGATCGGCGCGCACGTCGGCACGCGTGAGCTCATGGTCGGTGGTTTGCGCAAAGGCGACGATCGGTGCGCTCAGCGCACAGGAAAGCAGGACTGCACGAATCAGGTTGGTCATGATGTTCACCTCACAAGATGGCATGTTTGCGTCCGCAGATCAGGCCGGACATCCGCTCCGCATCGATGCGATGAGGAGTTGTGTCCATTCTGCGATTCGCGCGCTTTCCTGAAGGTGAGGCTTCGATTACGGATTTGTTATCTGGTCGCCCGCGCCTGTCACAGGTGCGTCGAGCGGTCGTACTTCCGGGATCATCGCGGCCTGGCCGTGCACGGTTCCGTCTGCGTCCATGAGCTGCCACACGGTCGCGCGCTCGATCCAGAACCGCTTGCCGGACTTCGTCACCCGCACGCCGCGGTATTCGGACACGAAGCCGTCGCGCATCACCTTGTCGAGAAACACCTGACGCTCGTGTCGCTCCATCGGCTCCGCCGACAGACGGGACGGCAATGCCGTCAGTTCATCCCAGTCGTATTCGAAAATCGCCTGCGCGCGCCGGTTGCCGTACATGAAGACCGGATCGGCCGACGTGTCGTGCGCAAGCACGCCGAAGGGCGCCGTACCGTACAGCCACGCGGCGCCGTCGGATGAGCTCATACCGTCGGGCACAAGCGGACGGTTCACGAGCCGGCGATACGAATCGGCAAGTAGGAGGAAGAAGTTTGCATCGGTGCGCAACGACATCGGTCTGGCTCCTGAAATGGGCGAGATACGCGAATGAGCGAAGGTTTTGCCGCCGGACATTATATGGATGAAGCGGCGCACCGCCGTCGGCGGCGACGATTCGGCCAGCCCGCCTCGCGCTGGGCGCCCCGCCGCACAGCCGCTGCTGCCGCGCCGGCGCAGATAACGGTTTCGTAATCCTCGAGTCAGGGTCGGGTCAACGCTGCGCCGGCAGACTGCACGCTCGTCGCATCGAATGCGCATCCGAGCCCTGCTTCGAGGAGCACCATCATGTGGATCGTCCGGCTGGCGTTACGCAGGCCTTACACGTTCGTCGTACTCGCGCTGCTGATCTTCATCGCGGGACCGCTCGCGCTGCTGCGCACGCCGACCGACATCTTCCCGAGCATCGACATTCCGGTCGTCAGCATCGTCTGGTCGTACAACGGCTTCTCCGCGGAGGACATGGCCAAGCGGATCACGTCGAACTACGAACGCGCGCTCACGTCCGACGTCGACGACATCGAGCACATCGAGTCGCAGTCGCTGAACGGCGTGTCGGTCGTGAAGATCTTCTTCCACCCGGGCGCCGACATCAATCGCGCGATCGCGGAAGCCGCGAGCAACGCCGCGTCGATCCTGCGCATCCTGCCGCCCGGCACGCTGCCGCCGAACATCATCACGTACAACGCGTCGACGGTGCCGATCCTGCAGCTCGGGCTGTCGAGCGACACGCTCGCCGAGCAGCAGCTGTACGATCTCGGCAACAGCTTCATCCGCACCCAGCTCGCGACCGTCCAGGGCGCGGCCGTGCCGCTGCCGTTCGGCGGCAAGATCCGCCAGATCGTCGTCGACCTCGATACGCGCGCGCTGCAGGCGAAAGGGCTCGCACCGATCGACGTCGTCAACGCGATCAATGCGCAGAACCTGATCCTGCCGGGCGGCACCGCGAAAATCGGCACACACGAATACAACGTGCAGATGAACGGCAGCACGCAGACGGTCGCCGCGCTGAACGACCTGCCGGTGAAGACGATCGGCGGCAATGTCGTGTACGTGCGCGACGTCGCGCACGTTCGCGACGGCTACGCGCCGCAGACCAACATCGTGCGGGCGGACGGCAAGCGCGCGGCGCTGCTGACGGTCGAGAAAACCGGCAGCGCGTCAACGTTGACGATCATCGACCAGGTGAAGGCGATGCTGCCGAAGATCGCGGCCGGGCTGCCGAAGGCGCTGCACATTGCGCCGCTCGACGATCAGTCCGTGTTCGTGAAGGCGGCGGTCCAGGGCGTCGTGCGC
Source organism: Burkholderia sp. MSMB1078WGS (assembly GCF_001528895.1). Taxonomy (NCBI): domain Bacteria; kingdom Pseudomonadati; phylum Pseudomonadota; class Betaproteobacteria; order Burkholderiales; family Burkholderiaceae; genus Burkholderia; species Burkholderia sp. MSMB1078WGS. Next base: position 13,205 of record NZ_LPDI01000044.1, read on the forward strand.
GAAGCGCTGATCGCCGCCTGCCTGACCGCGCTGATGATCCTGCTGTTTCTCGGCAGCTGGCGCGCGACGCTGATCATCGCGGTCACGATCCCGCTCGCGGTGCTCACGTCGCTGCTCGCGCTGTCCGCGCTCGGCCAGACCATCAACATCATGACGCTCGGCGGGCTCGCGCTCGCGGTCGGGATCCTCGTCGACGACGCGACCGTCGCGATCGAGAACATCACGCATCATCTCGAGCTCGGTGCGCCGCTCGAGGACGCGATCCTGACCGGTGCGGGCGAGATCGCGGTGCCGACCTTCGTGTCGACGCTGTCGATCTGCATCGTGTTCGTGCCGATGTTCCTGCTGACGGGCGTCGCGCGCTATCTGTTCGTGCCGCTGGCCGAGGCCGTGATCTTCGCGATGATCGCGTCGTACTTCTTCTCGCGCACACTGGTGCCGACGCTCGCGATGGCGCTGATGCGCGCCAAAGGGAGCGGCCGGCCGCCGCGCGGCGTATTCGCACGCATCGCGCGTTTCCAGGCGGCGTTCGAGCATCGCTTCGAGGCCGTGCGGCTGCGCTATCGCGCATTGTTGTCCGCGGCGATCGCGCGGCGCCGCCGCTTCGCGGCCGCGTTCCTGCTCGCATGCGTCGCATCGACGGGCCTCTACGCGTTCGCCGGGCAGGACTTCTTCCCGTCGGTCGACACCGGCGAGATCCGCCTGCATCTGCGCGCGCCGACCGGCACGCGGATCGAGGAAACCGCACGGCTGACCAACGAAGTCGAAGCGAAGATCCGCGGCGTGATTCCGGCGAACCAACTCGCCGGCGTGCTCGACAACATCGGCGTGCCGGTCAGCGGAATCAACCTCACGTACGATTCGTCGGACCCGATCGGCACCGAGGACGCCGACGTGCTCGTCACGCTGAAGCCGAATCACGCGTCGACCGCCGCCTACGTCGCGACGCTGCGCAACGTGCTCGCGCAGTCGTTCCCCGGCGTGACGTTCGCGTTCCTGCCGGCCGACATCGTCAGCCAGATCCTCAATTTCGGGTTGCCGGCGCCGATCGACATCCAGATCGTCGGCAACAAGCTCGACCAGAACCGCGCGGTTGCGAATGCATTGCTCGCGAAGCTGCGCGGCGTGCGCGGGCTCGTCGACGCACGCATCCAGCAGCCCGGCGACGAACCGGCGATCGACGTGAACGTGGACCGCACGAAGGCGATCCAGGCGGGCCTGCAGCAGCGCGACGTCGCGCAGAACCTGTTGATCGCGCTGTCCGGCAGCTCGCAGACGACGCCGAACTTCTGGCTCGATCCGCGCAACGGCGTCAGCTACCCGGTGCTCGTGCAGACGCCGCAATACACGGTGAATTCGCTGCAGTCGCTCGCGAACGTGCCGCTGCCCGCCGGCACCGCGAGCACGCCGCAGACGCCGGCCGGCGGCCCGGCCGCGGGCGCGTCCGCACAGAACCTGCTCGGCGCGCTCGGCACGTTCTCGCGCTCGACCCAGCAGGCCGTGGTGTCGCACTACAACGTGCAGCCGGTGCTCGACATCTTCGCGGCGGTGCAGGGGCGCGATCTCGGCGGCGTCACGGCCGACGTGACGAAGCTCGTCGACGCCGCGCGCGCACAACTGCCGCCCGGCTCGTCGATCGTGCTGCGCGGCCAGGTGCAGGCGATGCACGAGTCGTTCTCGGGCCTGCTCGGCGGCCTCGCGCTCGCGATCTCGCTGGTCTACCTGCTGATGGTCGTGAACTTCCAGTCGTGGCTCGATCCGCTCGTGATCGTCGGCGGGCTGCCGGCGTCGCTCGCCGGCATCGCGTGGATGCTGTTCGTCACGGGCACCACGCTGTCGGTGCCCGCGCTGACCGGCACGATCCTGTGTATCGGCATCGCGACCGCGAACAGCATTCTCGTCGTGAACGCGGCGCGTGAGTTGCTCGCGGCCGGCGCGCCGCCGTGGCAGGCCGCGCTCGACGCAGGCTTCAGCCGCTTCCGGCCCGTCGTGATGACCGCGCTTGCGATGCTGATCGGCATGTTGCCGATGGCGCTCGGCCTCGGCGACGGCGGCGAGCAGAACGCGCCGCTCGGCCGCGCGGTGATCGGCGGCCTCGCGTTCGGCACGTGCTCGACGCTGCTGTTCGTGCCGGTGCTGTTCGGCTTCGTTCACGCGTGGCTCGCGCGGCGTCGCGACGCCGCGGCCGCGCGGCGTGTGCAGCGCGCGCCCGACACGCCAGTGCTGCGTTGAGTGCAGACGGCCGCCCCTTCTCATCCTTCGATTCGCCCGACCCGGACCCATCATGAACGACTCGATCGAACCCGTCGCCCCACCGCCCGCCGCCGAAGCGGCCACCGCGCCCGCAGCCGTGCCGCCCGCCGCACGCGGCGCCGCCCCCGACACGCCGCCGCCTCGCCGCGCCCGCAAGCTCGCCGTGCCGCTCGCGGCCGTCGCGCTCGCCGCCGCGCTGCTCGCGCTCGGCATCGTGCCGCGTATCGATGCACGCGCCGCGCAGCGTGCGCAGGTGGCCGCGCAGCAGGCGCTGCCGGTGTCGGTCGTCGTGCCCGGCGCGGCGCCGGCCGACCAGACGCTGACGTTGCCCGGCTCGGTGGCGCCCTATGCGGACGCGTCGATCTATGCGCGCACGAGCGGCTACGTTGCGCACTGGAGCGCCGATCTCGGCACGCACGTGAAGGCCGGCCAGACGCTCGCGCGGATCTCGGCGCCCGATCTCGACGCGCAATTGCGCCAGGCGCGCGCCGACGAAGCGAGCGCGCAGGCGAACTACGACTATGCGAAATCGACCGCGCAGCGCTGGCAGGACATGCTGAACACGCAATCGGTCTCGCAGCAGGACACCGACACGAAGGTCGCGGACATGAACGCGAAGCGCGCGATGCTCGCGTCCGCGCAGGCCAACGTCGCGCATCTTGCCGAACTCGTGTCGTACGAGTCCGTCACCGCGCCGTTCGACGGCGTGATCACCGCACGCAACGTCGACGTCGGCACGCTGGTCACCGCGGGCGGCACGCCGGGCAGCCCGGGCCTGTCCGGCGAACTCTTCCATCTCGAACAGACGGACACGCTGCGCGTGTTCGTCGACGTGCCGCAGGACAGCGCGGCCGGCGTATCGACCGGCACGCCGGTCTACCTGACGACGCCGCAGTATCCGGGGCGGCGGCTTGCCGCGCGGGTCGCGCGCAGCGCGGGCGCGATCGATCCCGTCACGCGCACGCTGCGCGTCGAGATCGACGTCGACAACCACGATGGCGCGCTGATGCCCGGCGCGTATGCGCAGGCGCATCTCGCCGTGCCGAGCGCGGCGCCGGCGCTCGATCTGCCGGTCAGTGCACTGCTGTTCCGGCCGAACGGCGTGACGGTCGCCACCGTCGGCGCGAACGGCCGAACCGCGCTGAAGACCGTGCAGATCGGACGCGATTTCGGCACGCGCGTCGAAATCGTCGCGGGGCTCGCGGCAACCGATCGCGTGATCGACAACCCGGGCGATGCGATCACGGCCGGCGAAGCCGTGAAGATCGTGTCGACCGCGCACGATGCGGCGCCGGTTGCCGCCTCAGCTGCGCGCCCCGCGCAACCTGCCTCTGCCTCTGCCTCTGCCTCTGCCTCCTCCGCCGCCGCGCGCGGCGCGCCGCCGATGCGTGCCGTCGGCGCCGATGGTGCCGCGACGGCCGCATCGGCGCCGGTCTCGGCGCCCGCGCGCGGCTGACTCATCGACGACGACTCACGAGATATCCGCCATGCGCTTCCTTCACCCGCTCCCGTTCGCCCGCCGCGTCGCCGCGCTCGGCGCCGTGGCCGCACTGACCGCCTGCTCGACGCTGCCGCCGTATTCGCCGCCCGCCGTCGCGGTACCCGCGAACTACGCGGGCGCACCGGCCGCGCAGTCCGGCTGGCGCACCGCGACGCCGGCCGACGCCGCCGCGCGCGGCGCCTGGTGGACCGTCTTCGACGATGCCGACCTGAATGCGCTCGAAGCGCGCGTCGACGTGTCGAACCAGACGGTGAAGAAAGCCGTCGCCGAGTTGCAGCAGGCGCGCGCGACGGTCGACTATCAGCACGCCGGGTTCCTGCCGACGATCACTGCGGGCGCCGCGCAAAGCCGCGCGCGCGTGTCGCAAAACCGGCTCGGCTCGTCGCTTGCCGGCAAGGCGACGCCCGACTATCAGGCGGGCGTGGCCGCGAGCTGGGAACCCGACGTGTTCGGCCGCGTACGCGACGCGGTGACGGGCGCGCAGGCGGACGCCGCCGCGAGCGCGGCCGATCTGCAGGCCGTGAAGCTGTCGGTCACGGCCGAACTCGCGACCGACTATTTCGCGCTGCGCTCGCTCGACACGCAGAAGCAACTGCTCGACGACACCGTGCGCGCGTACGCGGACGCACTGACGCTGCTCAAGCGGCAACTCGCGGCCGGTGCGATCGATGCGTCGGCGGTCGCACAAGCCGAGACCCAGCTCGAATCGACGCGTACGCAGGACACCGATATCGACGCGTCGCGTGCGCAGTTGCAGCACGCGATCGCGACGCTCGTCGGCGAGAACGCGTCGACATTCGTGCTGCCGCCGCGCGTGCAGGCGTTCCACGTGCCGGCCATTCCGGCCGGCGTGCCGTCGCAACTGCTGGAGCGGCGGCCCGACATCGCGGCGGCCGAGCGCCGTGTCGCGGCCGCGAACGCGCGGATCGGCGAGGCGCGCGCCGCGTTCTTCCCGGATCTCGTGCTGTCGGCGAGCGTCGGCCTCGAGAGTTCGTTCTTCGCACCGTGGCTCACCGCGCCGAGCCTGTTCTGGTCGCTCGGCCCGCAGCTCGCCGGCACGCTGTTCGACGGCGGCCGCCGCAGCGCGTCGCTGCGCGGCGCGCACGCGCAATACGACGGTGCGGTCGCCGACTACCGGCACACCGTGCTCGTCGCGTTCCAGCAGGTCGAGGATCAGTTGTCGGCGCTTGACGCACTCGCGTCCGAAGCCGACAGCCAGCAGCGCGCGACCGACGCGGCCGATCTGTCGCTGCGGCTGACGACGAATCGCTTCAACGCGGGCGCCGTCAGCTATCTGGACGTGGTGACCGCGCAGACGATCGCGCTGACGAATCGGCGCACGACCGATCAGATCGACGCGCGCCGGATCGAGGCAGAAGTCGGGTTGCTGAAGGCGTTGGGCGGTAGTTGGCAGGTTAGCGTGGGTGCAGGCACGGATGCGTTGTAGTCGCCACACACCGCGATTCCCACGGTCAAATCACCCGCCCCATTCCTTCGTCAGCAACGTAAGCCCGCGCTCGGCGGCAACCTTAACCAGACGGGCATATGCAGCGTCGTGCTTGCGACGCGTACGGGTCGGAGACGTGTCTCGACTCATCACGTTCAGAACTGGGCCGTCACCTGAAAACCGACCGTGACACGCGCCGTGGGGAATCCGGACGGCTTGTAGATCGGCGTGCCGGCGAACAGGTCGTAGCCGTACCCACCGAAACGCGTCGCGACGCTGCCTTTCACGCCGATCACCGCACCTGCCAGTTGCGTACCCACCAATGCCACCGGTTGCGGGCCCCATACACGACCGTAGTCAATGCCGGCATAGACTGCTTGCCCGGTCTGCCCGATCGGCGCCTGTAGTTCGTTGCGCCAGTAAAAGCCGCGCGCCGCGGCGAGCATCGTTTCGCCGTCGAAACCGCGCACCGTGTAGCGGCTGCCGATCGTCAGGTCATCGATGTAGTACAGCGTGTTGCCGGTGTACTGGCCGTGGAACGTCGTGACGTACCGGAACGGCTGCTGCGCAATCGCGAACGGCACCGACAGATTCGCATCGAACACGGCCATCTTGAACCGATAGGTCGGCCCACCACCCGCCGCCAACAGATCATCCTGAGCACCCAATCCACCAACGCCTTGCCGATACGCAAGCGAGCCATCGAACTGCGCGCCGCCGAAGTAGTGGCGATCGGTCAGGCCGAGTTCGATCATCGTGTTATTGCGGCGCTGCTGCGAAATCTCGGTGTCTTCGATAAAGCTTTGTCCGAAACGACGCGACAGGCGAGCGTACGCACCGAACACATCATTCTGGCTACGGGCAAGCACTCGGGCCAGCTTGAAATCGACCGTCTTTGAATTGCCGCTCGCCACGAATGTTTGATTCACGCCGGCGATCTGTTGGTAGTAGGTGTTCGTGTACGCGGACAGCGTCGCGGTCCAGTAGCCCCACGGGATTGAATAGAAACCGTTCCAACCGTGCGAGCCAAGGCGCTTGTCACCGAGTTCAAGGTCTTGACTCGCGCCGATGTTGAAGATGTCGTTCAACCCGAGCGGGTTGTCGATACCGAGCGACAGGTTGCCTTGCAGCTTGCCGGTAGCGCGGGTACCCGAGTTGTCGATCGACGCAACAACCGTCCAGGGCTTGCCGCGTTTCACGTCGAGCACGACGTCGCTCTCGCCGGGCACGTCGGCCGGCACAATCTGCATCGACACGTCCTGGCTCGTCACGCGCTTCATTTGCTCGAGTCCCTGTTCCAAGTCGCGCAGGTTCAGGAGTTCGCCGTCGCCAGTCGGGAAGGCGGTCTTCCAGGCGCCACGCAATTTCTCGTCGGAGAAGCGCACGTGTCGAACCATGCCGGGAATCAGCGATAGTTTCAGCATCCCGCTCGACAGGTCTTGCTCAGGAACAAGCACGCGCGTGGTCACGTAGCCGCGCGACAAAATCGCTGCAGAGATGCCCTTGACGATCGTATCGACACCTTGCTTGCCGACACACTGGCCCGCATAGTGGGCGAGCCATTCGCGCGCAAAGGCGAAACGATCCATCGGCAGCGCGGATGCGCCTGCCGATTTCGTGGCGGCCGGCAACGAGTCCGGCACGTCGAGCGTAAAGCGGTCGATCCGGAAGCACGGCTGTTCGCTCGGTAGTAATGGATACATTTCGACGCGCGGTACGTCTGAACGCACAGAAGGGGTACGCAGCGCTGCGTCGCGCTGTTGCGCGTCGCGTTGCTGCTGTGCTTGCCGATCCTGTTCAGCATTCGCGCGAGCGGCGGCAGCTTGATCGGCAGGTGACGGCGCTTGTTGTGCCTGCACTGCAAACGGCGCAAGAGCAAAGATCGGCAGCCAACGTACACGACGGGAGTACCGTGTCGATTTCATTGTCAATTTATTGTTGCCAGAACGGTTGACCTTCCAGCGCATCGTACTCAGCCAGTGGTTTCTTCTGATCACGATATAATCCCGGAAAATCCGCAATTACAAATCGAACAGGATTGTAGATATTAAATTCATCAAAAATAATTTTTACCGAATTGCATGCCTGCCCGGCTCAACCAAGATATTTCCAAAAAATATATCACTCAAGCCACTCCAATTCAAATCAAGGCACGCGATGAATGAATTATTTTACATTTCACACCAATCAACTGAAGATGCCGACATCTTCATAAAAATTTGCCTTGCTTGACGTGTTAAGACTTGAACCTCACCTAGATTCTTCTAAGCGAATATATGGTCGATACAATCGATCCGTTAGTAGAGCCCAATCTAGCCCCGGACGCCTTCCCGCGACGAATACATCAAGACATTAAAAAAGAATCTCACATCCAATGTAGAGCCAAGCTCATACATGGAGCACCCTCCGTGAAAATAAATTTTTCTCATGGCAACAACTCTTTAAATCGGATCAAATCAATCTTAACTATGTCGTTATTTTTTTATGAAAATTAGAAAACAAAACCCAACGTGTCGTCAAGACCAGCGACGCTCCCCGTGTTACGCTGAAGCACGTCGCGAGAGCCGAGCGTCACGGATTATTCATCAACTCTTTGATACCTTGATCTATCAATGATTTGAACTCTTGTAAATTCACGCGCCACGCTCGGGCATTCTCGGGCCCGTACAATTCAATAACGTAATCACACCCCGGCTCCTTCGATATTTCTGCGAGTTGCTTGGCTTCAAACCATATTTCATAAACCAAACTATCTCGATCCACAACGCTTGCTACCTGCGCAGTCAAAGCACTCATTTCGGCGGCTCCATGAAACCAATGAATTTACCATCGCCATAGTAACGCACCCTTCGACCACCAGTTGCCGCAATATCAACCACGTTACCAAAGCGCCCTGTCTCGCGCTGCGTCACCGTACGTCCGGGATCATTCAGGATGCTACAAACAATTTGCTGCCCTTGTTCATTGATTTCTGCTGGACTACTCTTTGCATTTGGAAACGCGCTATCCGTATGCTTGCCATGTTTTTGCATTTTGCTGCATCGGAAATATCGCTAACGCTTTTTCCACCAATCGTTGAATTCGATTGACCGTCTCCATTTCCACCACTCGACAAAACAGACCCGCCCGGCGTCACGACAGGGGCAGCGTTCACAGTCAGACACAAGACACCGATCTACACGGTACAGCACCTACCATAACCGTGGCCCCTGCTGGCCCGCTCGGCGTCTTCGGTCCGCCACCGAATTCGCCACGTCACGCGGCAAGTTCTTCGCGTCTTCTCCGAAGCCCAGTCGACGAATGCATCAATTCACTCGGTTCCTCCTGCACGATTTGGCGATATCGAACATCAGATCAATCCAGGATCTACAATTCTTTCAACCACTTAATCGACGATGCCTCCCGGTATGCGTATACAGACTCAAATTGAAACGACAATACCCAATTGCACGCATTTGTTTTCGAAAACTCCTCGAGAAAACTGCGCATTTGCGACTTACAACGCTCCAATTCAGATATTACATATACGAATGTCATTTCTGCACCGACTTCCCAGTCGCACTCGAAATCTTCCGTCTTGACTCTTCCCGCCTGGAGTTTGCGAAATGAGAAAAACATATTCGTAAATTGGAAATTTCCGTCAAATCCCTCACTTTCATCATTCAACAATTCCCCCTCGCATCGAACCAACGCCGACCGAACTGAATCGACGTTTACATTCCTCTCCATCTCAAGCATCATCATTAATGACATTTTTATCTCCCAACGACGATCACCGCGCCGTTCTTTATAATGGTAACTGTGTTCATACCAGCCACCGGGTTTCGCTGTAGAAATTGCGCCACATCGGTCCCGCTCAGGGGCGAATCCGCAAGATTGATCACCACATTCTGCGCTTGCGTTTGCACTTTCTTCGCAACGTTATCCCAAATGGTTTGCAGATTCTTGGTTGTCGGCGAATAGACGTCCGCAATCTGGCCATTGATTTTGAGATCCGGATTAGGTCCTGGCAAGCCGCTGTTAGGCAGTTGTTCCACGTCCAAACCATGATTAGCCAATATTTGCGCCGCCTCGTTCTGACGCTGCACCGCTCGCACCTGATCCGCTGGCGCATTCGCGGGTGGCATTTCAGCATCACCACTGAGAGATCCACGCGAGACAGGTAATTGACGCTCCGCCAGCAAGAAACTAGTATCGTCCGCAAGTTGCGCACCGCCCCCGACATAGTTCTTCCCAGTAGCTCCGACGCTTTGCGCCAAATCTGCGGTCGCGTTTCCACGTCCGAGTAGCGCTTCAGCTCCCCACGGCAATGCCATCACCGCCGTCGCAGCAGCAGCAGCCTGCTCCTCAGGCGTCATCGAGATGTGTGGCAATTGGACGTTCGGCATATCGATACCGGCAACCCCCAGCGCCTTGTTATACACGTCGATCAATGTGTTGCCCACTGCCTTGGCATTCCCCGTCGCGATCGCACTCATACTCGGGTTCCGTGGGCTGAGCGTCCCCGGGATCGCCGGCAAATTGGCCGCGAAATACACGTCCCGATTCGTCGACTTCGTATACGCGTAAAGGCTCGGGTCTTTGTACTGCGCGCTCGTCGCCTGAAACAAGGGCATGTTGTTGTAGCCCGCAGGATTCGCCGCCTTCACTTGGTCGAGCCACACCTGCGCCTGTGCATCTACACCCGGATTCGCTTTCGCGAATTGCAGATCGACGTCACGCAGCGCTTGTGCCGAAAGACGCGATAGCGCTTCATCGTAGCCGATCTTGCCGGATGCCGCGAGTTGCCGTGCCTTCTCTCGAATGGCGGTGATTTCAGTCGGATGCAACTGTCTATTGAAGCGATCCACCGCAGCCGATGTCAACGCACCCGTCCCACCACCCACGAGCGCCCCCGCGCCGCCGGCCAACAGGTTCGACGCAACGTTACCCAGCAATTCGTCGACGTTCTTGTTGCCGGTCGGCCCCGCATCCTTGATCGATTGCGCGATTTCCGTCAGTTCCGGGGCGAGCTTCGCTGACAGCCCGGCACCGGCTGCACCGCCCGCCGCACCCAGCCCGCCCGCTGTCAATCCACCGGTCAGTGCACCGCCTGCAATGTGCAGAGCAACACGATTATCGCCGCCTTCGGCCCAGTTCTTCGCGTCCTGCAAATATTGCGCCTTGAGCGCAGGATCGTCGGTCGCGGCGGCGGCATCGCGCGCGGCTTTCTCCTTCCTGTCCGCATAGTTGCCAATCTGCTTTGCAATTGCCTCCGATGCCGCCATCGCCGCGTTCATCAGATCGCCCTGATTGCTCAGCACCTGTTGCAGGTCCGGGGTCTTGTCGACTTTACCGTTCAGATTGGTCGTATCTCGATTCAGCGTCGCGATGTCCTGTTTCTGGCTCTCCTTATCCGTGATCGTGATGCGACCGTCGCCGATCGCGCTCTTCGTCGTCGCGCTACTGCTACCGCTCTCGTTCACATACAGCGGCAACGCGCCGCCCGTGTTCTTGCCGTTCGTGCTCGTCGCCCCATGCGTCGCGTAATTGTTGCCGCCGTCGCCAATGCCACCGCCCGCGCTCACACCAACGCTGCTGGCGTCGTATTCCGAATGGTTTTGAATGTCCGAAAACGACAACGTGCCGGTCGTCAACTGATTCTTGTCCGGGGTCGCCGTACTAGCGATATACGCGCCCTTCAGGTCAGTGTTGCCCTTGACGTTGATGTCGTAACCGCCGCTACCCGCCTGAATACCGGCTTGCTCGTTCACGCCCGCGTAGTTTCCGCTCGCATGCCCGTTCTGTGCGCTGAAACTCGCACTGCCGCCGCCCTGACTGATGCTGAAGCCGCCAGCCGTGCTGCTTTGGTGCGCAGCGCTATGGGTCGTATCCTGCACCGAAGCGAGGTTCAGGTTGCCGCCTACGTCCGCGACGACCTTGTTCGCGTTGACGTTCGCACCGATGATGTTGGTGTCGCCGCCGCTCACAATCGTCGCAGTGTTGCTCGCGTTGATGTGCGTGTTGTTCTGCATCGCCGCATCGGAATTGGCATCGCCGTGCGCGCGCGACATCGCGGCCGACACGCCGAAGCCGCCCGTGCCGAACGACACGCCGATGCTCGAACTGCTCGATTTGTTCGTGCTGCGCGTGCTGTCGGTATCCGTGCTGTTCAACAGGTTGACCTGATTCGTCGCCTGCAACAGCACGTCCTTCGCATTCACGTCCGAGCCCTGGATCGTCAGGTTGCCTTGGCCCGCGTTCTTGCCCCCCGTCGCCACGAACGCAGCGATGCCGTCCGCCTTCACGTTGCTGCCGCGATTCTGCGTGCCGTCTTCACTAAATGTCGACTTGCTTTGCGACGAACCGAAGCTCAGTTCGACCTTCGCCTCCGGCTTGCCGTCCGCGCTTGCCAGTGAATTGGCGAGCCCCTTGGCTGCGCCGTATGCGTCGGCCACGCCGCCCGCTGCTGCAATGGAATGCAGCGCGGCAGCGCGCCCGTCCTGACTCTGGCCCGCGCCGCGCGCCTGCTGATTCACGTTCTGCACCGCGTCGATGACCGGCGCTTTCAACGCCAACGTAAAACCGCTTTGTTTGACTTCGTGCGTTTCGTCGTGGTGGGTCGTATTGATCGCCGAATCGATCGTTACGTTCTTGCCAGTGCCGGTCACATCCTGCGCCGCGATGATGTCCGAACCCGTGACATGCAGATCATTGCCGGCCTTCATCGACACGCTGCCATCGGTACTGCCGACGAGGCTGCCGTTCTGCGTCACCGAACTGTCGTGCGCCGTATCCTTCTGGTCGCGATTCCCATACGAAATCCCGCTGCCGGCTGAGCCGACGCCTGATTTCTTTTCCTCGTGGAAGCTCGAACTGTTACTCGTATCCTGCGTGGTGGTAACCGTCAGGTTGCGCCCCGCTTCCAGCGACAGGTCGTGCGTCGACGCAACCGTGGAACCCGCCACCGTCAGATCGCGTCCGGCACTGCCCGATACCGTATCGCCCGAAACAGTCGAGCCGATCGACTGCACCTGATGCGACGTCTTCTCGTCTGTCGTCTCGGATTTCGACACGAAACCCGAGCGCTGGTCGTGCACCCAGCTTTGCGAATCGTGGGTTTCGGTGACCGCGCCGACGTTGATGTCGCCCTTGGCGACCAGTTTGGTCGCGCCGCCCGAGGTCGTTCCATCGGCCAACGTCTGACCGGTCGTCACGTTCGAACCGGCGATACTCAAGTTGCCGGCTCGCGACGCGTCCGTCTGAGCCGTGACGCCGCCGGCCGCGAGGATCGCTGAAGCAACGGCACCTTGGCCCGCACCCAGTACCGCGTTATTGCCCGCGTGAATGTCCGTGCCGCGCGCGGTTTCGTCATACGACGACGCCGTATGCTGGGTCAGGCTACCGCCCAGCGACCGTTCGTCGTGGTGCTGCGTATCCTTCGCGGCCGTCGCGGTCAAATCGCCGCCCGCCACTATCGTGACGTTGTCCTTGGCATTGACGGTCGCGTTCGTCAGCGTCGTGTCGCGTCCCGAGACAGTCGTCACATTGCCGCCCGCCGTTATCGCGCTGCCGACGTGCTGCGTCACGTCGTCATGCCCACCGTTCAGGCCATCTCGCGTGCCGACGTCCTGCGTGGCCTTCAGACTGACCGTGCCAACGTTGATGTCGCGGCCTGCTCCGACCGACGTATTACGCCCGGACTGGATTGCTGCGCCGCTCACGTTGATATCGCGTCCAGCCAGTGCCTGAACGTCGTTGGTGGCGAAAATCACGCCCGTCGCGCGCGTGCCTTGCGCGGAAATTTGCCCGATCAGGCCCGTCGTGCTCGCCGCTCCGGACGCGCCCAAGGTATCGGTTTCGTTGGTGATGTCGCGACCGGCTCGCACCACCGTATCGACTCCGCCGATCCGACCGCTCACGTTGCGCACATCCTGCACGGCAGCCACTGCCGTCGTGCCGCCGCTACCGATCACACCCCGGTTGACGATGGTGTTGCCGATGACCGTCGTCGCCACGTCGCTGACGATATGACCGCTGTTCGCGACGTCCCCCGTACCGTTAAGGTTGACCTTGCCCCCAACCACAATCGCACCGCTGTGCTGCAAATCGACCGTATTCGCTTGAGCGAGATACAGTTTGGGTACCAGCACGGTCTGGTGCGAGCCATCGGGCAAGGTGATGTCCTGCGAGACGAGCCAGACCATATCGGACGTCAACTGGCGCATCTGTCCGTCCGACAGGCCGACGCCGACCGCGAGATTGAACGCCTTCGCATACGCAACGCCGTTGTTCATCAGCGCCGTGTATTCGTCGAGGTTGTCCGAATAGCCAGCGAGGAACGTGCGCCCGGTGAGTTGCGTCACCTGGTCGCGCACCAGCCGTTCTTCATACGCGCCGTCACCGAGTCGCTTGATGGTGGTTTGCGGATTCACGCCGAGCTGGCCGAGCATGTAGTCGCTCGATATGAACTTCGTATATGACGTGAAGCGCGGATCGGTCGCGATCAAGAACGCCTGATCGGGCGCAGGATGGTACGTATACAGCCCGTTGGTCGGCAGCGTCAGGTTCGGAATACCGCTCGACGCGTTCCCGAGCGTTTGCGGCCGGCTCGTCTGACCCGTGACGCCAGTCGGCGTATTCGGTCCCGCAATCTGCCCGTTCAGGCCGCCAAGCTGCGTGCCGGTCGCATTACCGCCCGTCACACCGGAACCCGTGACGGTCTGGCCGAGCCGGTCGACGCTCTGCACATTGATCGATTGCGCGTCCGTCTGGACCGTCTGGTTCGAGGTGGCGATAGCCGGCAGTGCCGCGATCGTCGTCGGCGGCAGCGGCGTGACGGGATAATTCACGGTCTGCGTATCGTTGTCGCCCCCGGTCTTCTGGTGCCAGTAGAACGTCGACGTGTCCTGTTCGCTGACTGTCTGTTGCAGCACCGTTCCCTTGTCGGTAACGGTGCCGCCCGTCGCGCGCCGGACCAGATCGCCGCCGGCCGCCATGATCGACGATTCGTTCGTGATCGAACCGCCATCCGCGTTGATCCGGATCGCGCCCTGTGCCTGCATCTTCGCCGGATTGGACGCACTGATCAATTTGTCCGTAGTCGTCGTGGTTGTGGTGGTACGCTGCGTTTCGACGTAATCGTGCGAGTCGGGGCCAAGATCGGTACGCACCCGAACCGTATCCGGGCGCATCTGCGTCTTGGGGTCCCAGTCCGGCCAGAACGTAATCGTGTAGGTCGCGCCGTTATCCTGAATGCTTTGGTATGTCTGCGTCGCGTTCGTCGCGATGTTGCGTGTCTGGTCCGTAGCAGTGACGCACAAAAGGTCCGCACACGAGTTCAAGTCCTGATACGTTTCGACAATCGGTTGCGTCAGCGAAAAAGTCTGCGTGGTCGCATTCAGATTCGTGACCTGCGATTTCGGCACCGTGATCGAAATCGGATTACGCAACGCGCCGGCCATGTTCCCCGAAATCGGATCGGCTTCGCCGCCCCAAGTCCATTGCGGGAAGGTCAGACTGCGGTGCCACTGGGTCTTTCGGCCGATCGGGATACCGCCGGTGTACAGCGACAGCGACGACGACGTGCTTTGCGGCGTGCCCGGCTCAGTCACGATCGACGTGCGCTTATTGACGAGCGTGTGCGCGGCGACATCCATGTTACCGTCGGCCTCGATGCTGGCCGAATCGTTTGTGACCGTGTTGGTCTGATTCGCGAGCATGCCCGACGCGTCGCGCGTGCCATCCTTGCCGATTTCCAGATCGCCCGCGCTGTAGATCAACGCGCCGTCGCTATTGGTCACCGAGTTCGAGGCGTAGACGCGTGCCTTTTTGGCACCGGCGATCACAGCGCTCGGCCCGGTATTCTGCACGTCGGTTGTGTTGACCAGCACGTCGTTGCCGATCACCGCACCGGTGTTCATGAGCGTCGTGCCGTTGGTCACGACCCAATCGCCCTCGATCGTGCCGGCGTTCGTCAACGTATCGGCCGCGTTGACCGTCGTCGTCGCCGAATTGATGTCGGCCCCGGCCTGATTGACGATTGTCTTGCCGCTCACCGTCAATGCGCCGGTCGCCGCCAGCGTACCGCCGTTCGTCAACGTGCCGGTTGCCGACACGTCCATGTCGCCGTCCGCGCGCAGACGGTTGGCTGCGCCGTTCGTATAGTCGCCATCGACGTGCAGGCCGAGGTTGAGACCGGCGGTCATTTCGCCATCGCCGGTCACACCACCGCTGACCGCGACATCGCGGTTCGCGCGAATCGCACCGGCTTGGTTCGACAACAACGCGACCTTGACGGATACGTCCTGTCCGCCTTCCATTCTGCCGCTGTCGTTCAGCACGGTCGCACCGGCCTGATTCAGGTTGAACACCGTGCCGCCGTAAAGCAGGCCCCCGGAGTTGTCCAGCCACTGCGCGATATTGAAATTTCCGGCCTTGCCGGCGACGAGGTTCGCCTTGTTTGTATTCGTCACGCGCTGCGCGTTGACGGTCACATCTCCGTTGCCGCCCGCCGTACCGGCATTATTGTCGATCGTCGCGGCAGACAGGACGGTCGCGCCATCCCCGGCATTGGTAAGCGTACCCGTGCGGTTCACGATGTCCGAAGCGGATACGTCCATCGTGCTGTGCGCACCGTTGGCCGACATGATGCCTCGATCGTTCGACAGCACGCCGCCGGCCGATACCGTGAGATTTCCGCCCGACTGTGTACTGCCGAACGAATTCACATAGTCGCCTTGCGTGGACGCGGTGAGGGAATCCTTCCCGTAAAACGTACCGTGCACATTGACGATGCCGGCATTCGCCAGAATGTTTGCGACGTGTTGGGACGACATCACGCCGCTCGAATTGTCCAGGTGCGACGAACGCGAGACCAAATCACCGTTGGTGACGATCTGGCCGCCGATATTCGAAATCGCGCCCGTCGTCGTCAGCGCGAGCTGGCCGGTGCCGGTGTGGCTGACGTTGCCGCCATCATTCGACATCGACTGCGCATTGATCGTCAGGTTCGTCGCGTTGGTGGTGACGGTCCCTTGTTCGTTGTGGAGCGCGCCGCCAACGGAAAGCGTTTGATCGATTTTTCCGTATTGCTGGATCGATCCGTTTTGATTCAGCAGATCGCCTGCCGTCGTCACGCCGAGCGCGTCGCCCTCAATCATGCCCCGGCCATTGTCGACCGAAGCGGCTGAAATCATGTTCGTTGAACCGGATAATAACCCTTGCTGGTTATTCAACGCCCCAACAACGTGCGTATCGAGCTTTGCGCCGGCGGTGACGCTACCTGAATGGTTGTCGAAGGTCTGTGCACGGACGGTCGCATCCGTCTTCGCACCCAGTTTTCCCCAGTTCAACAGCGTGTCGGCCGTCACCTGCAACGCGCCGTTCGTCAGCACTTGGCCGCTATTCGAAATCGTGCTGGCGCTCAGGTCAAGCGCGCCCTTGCCGGCGTGCTGAATCGAACCCGTATCGTTCTGAATCGCATGCGCCGAAATCCCAAGATTCTGCGCATTCGACGCGATCGATCCCGACGCACCGTTGTCGAGCATCCCGCCAACGTACAAGCGTTGATCGGACTGCCCGTATTGACGCAGCACGCCGCCGCGATTCAGGAGGTCGCCGGTCGTCGTGACGCCCAGTGTATCGCCATCGATTAAGCCGCCGTCATTCTGGATCGACGCGGCCGATACATGGGTGGTGGAACCGGAGATTTTCGCTTGACTGTTGTTCAGCGCTTCAACGACGGTCGTGTCGAGCTTCGCCCCTGCCAGCAGCGCACCGGAGTGATTGTCCAGCGTACGCGAATGGACGGTCAGGTCGGTTTTGGAATTGAATTCCCCCTGATTCGCAATCGTATCGGCCAATACACCGGTCGTGCCATTCGAGCCGATCACACCGCCCGCCGCGCCCTGTGCGGTCGTGCCTGCTGCATTGACCAGCGCACCGTTGACATGCACGGATAGGCCGTCCGTGCCGAGCGACGTGGCGCGGCCGCCTGAATTGTCCATCGACGCGCCGGTAATCGTCTCCCGGCCGGCCGCCTGCATCAGACCTTGGCGGTTGTCGACGGCTCCGGCCGTGTTCAGGTCCAGCGACGCGCCCGACACCATCTGCCCGCCGACATTCGACACTGAGCCCGCATGAATCGTTTGCGCAGCGTCCGACGACAGATTGCCACCATCGTTGATGAGTGCCCCCGCTGCGGTCGCGGACAGCGCACCGCCTGCAACTGCTACTGCGTGCGCGAGATTCAGATCGCCCTGTGTCGCGTTCAGGGTGAGGGCGCTGCTGGCCGATGTCGTGCTGTTCGACAGGTCTATCGCGGCCGCCTGCAAACTCGCGCTGCCACCCGCCCGGTTGTGACCGCTCGCGTTTAGTTGTCCGGTCGTCGTCACGTTCAGGTCGCCGCTCTGGGCAACGGCTCCGTCGCTGTTCACGCCCGCACCCAAGGTGCCGGTCGAATTGACGCTGCCTGCGTTGACGGTCGTATTCTGCCGCGCGGCGAGCGCGCCGGCGTTCGACACTGCGCCGCCGTTCGCCGAGACGTTGAGATTCTGCTGGGCGTAGGTGGTACCGTTGTTCTGAATGTCGTTGCCGGTTGCGGTAAGATTGCCGCTCGCAGTCGTCTTGCCCGTCAGCACCAGCCGACCATCCGATTGCAGCGTCAAGTCGCCGGCCTGCGCGGCGATCGTCCCAGCGTTCGCAACACCTACGCCTGCGGAGTTGCCAACCAAAAACAACCTGTTGGCATACATACCGCCCAATTGCGCCACGTCAATCGCGACAGCCGGGGCAGGACCGTCTCCGGCGATTGGCGTCGCGGCAAGCGTGTCATGATTGACCTGTTGCGCACCGGCGATCACGTTCAGATCTTTTGCATAGATCGCGGCATTAGCCTGCACGGCACGGGCAATCAGATCGACCTGATCGACATTCAACGCATTGAGGCCGGCACCTTGCACAGTAATGAGCCCACGCGATACGTTGTAGCCGGTCAGTGAACCATCCGCGCCAAACTGCGGCACACCCGTTGTGAGGACGGCGCGTGAGGTATTGATAAACCCGCCACCATCTACGACGATGCCGGCCGGATTCGCCAGCACTATCTCCGCGCGGCTTCCTGCAATCTCGACATATCCCTTGATCTGACTGGCCGCCGTGCTGTTGACCTGGTTGACGATGATGCGCGCCGCCTGTCCCGCACTCAGGTTCGGGTTGCCGTTGATATAGCCGGCTTGCTGCGTATTGACGATCGTCGGCGAGTTGTTCAGGATCGCGCCGTTCTTCTGAACGTCGAACTGATTGTAGGTATTCAGCGAAACGCCGGCACCACCCGGCTTGTTGATGTTCACTTGCGGCAGACCATTGGGCGTCTGGATCACCGACGGCGCATTCGACCCTGCCCCGACGATTTGTGCCTGTGCCCACATCGGTATCGCGCCCGCGGCAATCAGCGCACCGAATGCGGCAAAACGCAACGCGAACTGCGCCACTCCATGCATACCGCTGCGATCGACGGCACGCTGCGTTTCACCAGCGCTTGCTTTCCCCGCTGCACTGGCCGTTTCTTCCACTGCGACCAGCATCCCGTGCAAACGGCTGAATACCAGCCGATAATGATTTTTATTCATAACCTTGGTCTACTCGCGATTTTTGTTCGACCCGCTCTCACGGGATGCGAACATCGCACGAAATCTGATAGAACAGCGTCAACAACTGTTAAGCGTTGCTAAGAAGAAGCGACGAACTACCTGGAAAAGCTCTCCGCACTCGAATTGGCGATGAGCGCGCCGAACGGCAATCCCGTCCGGCAAACTAAACAGCGCATTCTGTTAGTCGCAAGTATCAACAGTATTGACCGCGGCAATCCGCGCGAATATTACCTCACCCACCATCTCGAAAATCGCTGACAGAATTACGAGGTCGAATCGCGGTTCCGCAATCAACTTTTTTCAACCACATACACGCAGCACGCCCAACTACGGCTGCTCCGCCGCTGCATTTCCGCATCGGCGCACTTCGCTCAGGAGTTTCCGTGATCTCTCATCCCCCTACCTTTGTGCTGATCGGGCTGGGCCTCGCGCTCGTCGCCATGATCGCGGTGGGTTTCCATTGGCTCGCGACCAAGGACCGGCCGACACACCCTCTCCCCCCATCACGCGCCCTCCGGCTCGTGGCACCACCGGCACGCGCGTCGCCGATGTCGATGAAGACGACGAATGGGAAGCGTTCGCGCCGTATCCGGATCATGTTCTTGAGGCAGCGCACGAAGCCATCGTTGAATCGCACGACAGCTATCTCCACTTTGGCCGACACGAAGAGCCCGTCCACGCATCCCCTGCGATTGAAGCTCGCCATGATCTGCACGACGCAATCGAATTCTTGATGGGTGAGCCAGACAAGCCGACGCCGCCCCGGCCGGCCGGCACGGATCGACAATCCGCTGTCGCGACACGTGCAATCGCGCCCGCAAAGCCGGCAGCACCATCGGCAGCGTTGCCGAGGCGACGGGCGGCATGGCCGCCGCACCCACCGTCACACTGCCGCCAGCCGGTTGAACGTAAGCGTGAAACGCGTGCCGAGCGTGTCGCTTTCGACCTGCGCGGTACCGCCGTGGAGTTCCATCACCGAGCGCACGATCGCAAGGCCGAGCCCGGCCGTGCCACCCGGCGCACCGCCGCTACGCGCGGGGTCGCCGCGCACGAACCGGTCGAAGATCCGCGGCAGCAGCGCGCGATCGATCGGCTCGCCCGGATTCGCGACGACGACGCGCACCGCATCGGCGGCTTCATCCACGCTCAGCGTGATGACGCCGCCGGCGGGCGTGTAACGCAGCGCGTTCGCGAGCAGGTTGCCGACGGCGCGGCGAAACAGCTCGACATCGGCAGTCAGCTGCCCTTGCCCTTCGACGCGCAACGTCGAGCCCGCTTCGTCGGCAAGCCCCTCGAAATACTCCGCGATGCGCTCGAGTTCGTCGCGCACGTCGAACGCGCGCTGCCGGGTGACGAAGCTCGGATGCTCGGCACGCGCGAGAAACAGCACGTTCTCGATCATCCGCGCGAGACGATCGTATTCCTCGAGATTCGATTCGAGCAGCGCCTGGTACTCGTCTGCCGAACGCGGCCGCGCGAGCGCGACTTCGGTGGCGCCGCGCATGTTGTTCAGCGGCGTGCGCAGGTCATGCGCGAGATCGGCGCTGAATTGCGACAGATGCGCGAACGCCTGCTGCAGGCGGCCGAGCATCGCATTCTGCGCATCGACGAGCGCGCGCAACTCGGGTGGGGCGCGCGACGCGTCGAGCCGCGTGTCGAGCTTGTCGACCGTGATCCGGCCGGTGTTGTCGACGATCTCGCGCAGCGGCGCGAGCGCCGTGCGGATCAGCCAGTAGCCGAGCAGCAGCGCGAACAGCGCGCCGAGCCCGCCGGCGAGCTTGAGCCGGTCGCGGTAACCGTCGAGCAGATCGGCCCGGTCGCGCATGTTGCGGGCGATCGCGATGCGGATCGGCGTGCGGTCGCCGAGCGTGGCCTCGATCACGACGCCGCGCATCGGCGTGCCGCCGCCGGCAGTCCACGTGACGAGCCGGTCGGCCGTGATCCGGTCGTTCGCGGGAACCGGCACCGCGTGCGGCGCGAACAATTGCGCGTCGGCCAGCGGAGCGGATGCGGCCGCAGGCGCATCGTCGGGCGCGGCGAGCCGGACGTTGTGACGTGCGAGCACGTCGCCCCGCGCATCGACGGCGGCCATCGACAGCGCCTCGTTGCCCAGCACCTGGCTCGTCAGCCGCTCCGCGTGCGCGCGAACCGCATCGAGCGACTCGAGCTCGCCCGCGAGCCGGCGCGTGTGACGCGCGGCCAGCACGATGTCGAGGTCGTCCTGCGTATTCACCTGCCGCTCGAGGCCCGCATACACGTACGCGCCGACGAGCGCGAACGCGGCGAGCGTGGTCGCGGCGAACGCGAGCGCGAGCGTCGCGGCCAGCGAGCGCGGGCGCGTCATGCGTCGTCCTTCGGTTCGAGCACGTAGCCGACGCCGCGCACGGTATGGATCAGCTTGACCGGGAACGCGTCGTCGATCTTCGCGCGCAGGCGCCGGATCGCGACCTCGACCACGTTGGTGTCGCTGTCGAAATTCATGTCCCACACGTACGATGCGATCTGCGTCCGGCTCAGCACCTCGCCTTGCCGGCGCGCGAGCAGTTGCAGCAGCGAGAATTCGCGCGGCGTGAGGTCGATCCGCGTGGCGCCGCGCTTCACGCGGCGGCGCACCACGTCGATGTCCAGATCGCCGACCGTCAGGCGTTCGGTCTCGCGCGGCGGCCCGCGACGCGCGAGCGTGCGGATGCGGGCGAGCAGTTCGACGAACGCGAACGGTTTCACGAGATAGTCGTCGGCGCCGAGTTCGAGCCCGTGCACGCGGTCCTGCACGTCGTCGCGCGCGGTCAGGAACAGCACCGGCGTCGTGTGCGTGTCGCGCAGCCGCTTGAGCACGCCCCAGCCGTCGAGCACGGGCAGCATCACGTCGAGCACGATCACGTCGTAACGCTCTTCCTGCGCGAGCGTCAGCCCTTCGCCGCCGTCCTTCGCGAGATCGACGCTGAAGCCCGATTCCTCGAGCCCCTTCTTCAGGTACGCGCCCGTCTTCGGTTCGTCTTCGACTATCAGGATGCGCATGGCCGGCTCCGTCGCTTGCATGGGGACATCGGGCGATGTTACCCGGAAACGGCGACGCGGCCGCTCACCGTGCAGGCGCGAACGACGTAGATGACAAAACGGTAATCGGCCGGTCATCCTGGCGTACGGCCGCGAAGCGCGCGACATGGCTCGCATCGCGCCGCGCAACGAAAATCCGAGAACGCGGCATCGTTCGCGTAACGACTCCCAGCGCTCCCCCGATGAATCCGAACCCGCTCCAACGCGGCGGAACGAGCAATTCGTCCGGCCGGATGCCCGCCCCCACAAGTGACCCTTCTAACATCATAGGATTGCATTTTCACATTTAATGTGATTTTATTATCACACTCACGAGCCGCCGCCGACCACGCGCGCGCGGCGCACCCCATACCAAGGAAGAGACGCAGATGGAGACGATCGCCGTCATCGGCAGCAACATGGTCGACCTCGTGACCTATGTCGCGCGCATGCCCGCCCGGGGCGAAACGCTCGAGGCGCCGAACTTCGAGCTCGGCTGCGGCGGCAAGGGCGCGAACCAGGCCGTCGCGGCCGCGCGCCTCGGCGCGCGCGTCGTGATGGTCACGAAGGTCGGCGACGACGTGTTCGCCGACACCACGATCCGCAACTTCGAGCGCGAAGGCATCGACACCACGCACGTGCGCAAGGTCGCCGGCGTGCCCAGCGGCGTCGCGCCGATCTTCGTCGAGCCCGATTCGAGCAACAGCATCCTGATCGTCAAGGGCGCGAACCGCCATCTGCAACCGGCCGACATCGATGCGGCCGCGCCGATGCTCGCCGACTGCGCGCTGATCGTGCTGCAACTCGAAATCGAGCTAGACACCGTCTATCACGCGATCGAATTCGGCGCACGGCACGGCATTCCCGTGTTGCTGAACCCGGCCCCGGCCGTCGCCGACCTCGATTTCGAGCGCATCCGTTCCGTCGAATTCTTCGTGCCGAACGAGACCGAGCTCGCAATCGTGTCGGGCATGCCGGTCGATTCGCGCGACAGCGCGACCCGTGCCGCCGAAGCGCTGGTCGCGCGCGGGCTCAAGCACGTGCTCGTCACGCTCGGCGACAAGGGTTCGCTGCTGGTGTCGCGCGACGGCGCGCGCCACGTGCCGGGCGTGCCGGTCGACGCGCGCGATACGACGGGCGCCGGCGATGCGTATATCGGCTGCTTCGCGCGCTGCTATGCCGCGTCGCGCGACGCCGTCGACGCGATGCGTTACGCGTCCGCCTACGCCGCGCATTCGGTCACGGGCCTCGGCACGCAGAAGTCGTACGCCGACGCCGCGACGTTCGAACGCTTCCTCCGCGACGCCGGCTTCTGACCGGCGCCTTCATCGACGAGACATTGGGAAGGAGACACCCATGAGCCGAACCCGGATCGAACACACACCCGACGGCTATTACCTGAATCGCACGCCGCTCTTCGCGTTTACGCTGCTGTGCTGCCTGTTCGCGCTGTGGGGCACGGCCGCGAACCTGAACGACGTGCTGATCGCGCAGTTCAAGAAATCGTTCTTCCTGTCCGATTTCGAATCGGCGTTCGTGCAGTCGGCGTTCTATCTCGGCTACTTCTTCCTCGCGATTCCGGCCGCGACCGTCGTGAAGAAGTTCAGCTACAAGACGACGATCCTCGTCGGCCTGCTGCTCTACACGACCGGCTGCCTGCTGTTCTTCCCGGCCGCGTCGATGGCGAAGTACGGGATGTTCCTCGTCGCGCTGTTCGTGATCGCCGCGGGCCTGTCGTTCCTCGAAACGGCGTCGAACTCGTATTCGACGCTGATGGGCCCGCGCGACACCAGCACGCGGCGGCTGAACATCTCGCAGACGTTCTATCCGTTCGGCGCGATGGCCGGCGTCTACATGGGCAGCTTCCTGATCTTCAAGGAAGGGGACGCGTCGCATGCGCAGCTCGCGGCGATGTCGGCCGCCGAAGCCCACACGCACCAGCTCGCGATGATTCAGGCTACGCTCGAACCGTACAAGTGGCTGATCGTCGTGCTCGCCGCCGTGTTCGTCGTGTTCGCGCTCACGCCGTACCCGGCGTGCAAGGGCAACGGCGCGAGCACGGTCACGCACCGGATCGACGCGCGCGGCACGCTCGCGCGCCTGTTCGGCAACCGGCGCTTCGTCGCGGGCGTGGTCGCGCAATTCCTGTACGTCGGCGCGCAGGTCGGCGTGTGGAGCTTCACGATCCGGCTCGCGATGCAGATCGGCGGCCTCACCGAGCGCGGCGCGTCGCGCTACCTGCTCGCGACCTTCTTCGCGTTCTTCGTCGGCAAGCTGGTCGCGACACTCGTGATGAAGCGCGTCGGCCCAGCCAAGGTGCTGATCGTCTACGGCATCCTGTGCATCGCGCTGCTTGCATACACGATCAGCGTGCACAACATCACGGCCGTGTATGCAGCCGTGTGCGTGAGCATCTTCCTCGGCCCGTGCTGGCCGACGATCTACGGGCTGACGATCGACGGCCTCGGCAAGGACACCGAATACGGCGGCTCGATCCTCGTGATGAGCATCGTCGGCGGCGCGGTCGTGCCGCTCATCCAGGGGCTGATCTCCGATCACACGGGCGGCAACATGCAGCTCGCGTTCGTCGTGCCGCTCGCATGCTTCGTCGTGATCGTCTACTACGGCTTCTACTGCCTGCGTCATCTGCCGGCGGCAACGCCCGACGCGGCGGCCGACGGGCCCGCGTCCGCGCGCTACGCCGCGACGCGCCGCACGTCGGGAGCCTGACCATGCGCGGCGAGATCGAACTGCGGTGCGACGACTTCCGCGAAGCACCGCGCACGCTGTATCGCACCGACGGCATCACCGTCACCGCGTTCGCGTATCCGTCCGGCGTCGAGGCGCTGAAGCTCGAAAACCGCCGCGGCCATCTCGTCGTGCTGCCGTATCTCGGCCAGATGATCTGGGCCGCCGAATTCGACGGCCGCGACCTGACGATGAAGCACATGTTCCGGCAGCCGAGGCGCGCGACGTCGATCGTCGATACCTACGGCTGCTTCATGTTCCACAGCGGGCTGCTGCGCAACGGCTGCCCGGGGCCGGACGACACGCACGCGCTGCACGGCGAGATGCCGTGCGCGCCGATGGATCGCGCGAGCCTGATCGTCGGCACGGATGCGCGCGGCGCCATGGTCGAAGTGACGGGAGAATACGAGTACGTGCAGGGCTTCGGCAGCCACTACGTCGCGCGTCCGTCGGTGCGACTGACGGAGCACGATGCGCGGATGACGATCGCGATGGACGTGACGAATCTCGGCGGCGCGCCGATGGACCTGATGTACATGGCCCACCTGAATTACGCGTACGTGCCGGGCGGCCGCTTCGTGCAATCGCTCCCGCACGGCGGCATGCGGCTGCGCGACAGCGTGCCCGCGCACGTGAAGCCGACCGCTGCGTGGCGCGACTACACGGCCACGCTCGCGCGCGAACCGGCGCGGCTCGCGACGCTCGATGCGCCCGCGCTGTACGACCCGGAGATCGTGTTCTTCATGAACGACGTGCAAGCCGATGCCGACGGCGTCGCGCATTTCCGGCTCGCGCATCCGGACGGCGGCGCTTTCCATACCGCGTACCGCCCCGCGCAATTCCCGCATGCGACGCGCTGGATCCTGCACAACGCGGATCAGCAGGTCGCCGCGTTCGCGCTGCCGTCGACCTGCGAGCCGGAAGGTTACGAAGCCGAACGCCGCAAGGGTCACGTCGCGGCGCTGGCGCCGGGTGCGTCGCGCCGCTTCGAGGTGGTCACCGGCTACTTGAGCGCGGCGGAAGCGCGCGATGCCTGACGCGATGAATAGCGCGACGCCCGGCGCGCTGCACGCGCGCGCCGCATCAGGTCACGAGCGCGATCCCGTGTTCGCGGATCGCGGTTTCGTAGCGGCGGCTCAGTTGCCCGTCGGAGATCACGTAGTTGAAATCGGTCAGTTCGGCGAAATAGGCCGCGCGCACTTCGTCGAACTTCGTGTGATCGACCAGCAGGAAGCGGTTCTGCGCGCGCGCCATCACCTTCTTCTTCGCATCGACTTCGTGGAAGTTGAAGCACGTGACGCCGCAGCGATCGCTCACGCCGGCCGCCGAGATGAACGCCTTCGACACGCGCACCGAATCGAGGATGCCTGTTTCGGCGACCGATTCGAACACCATGTTCTGGCGGTGATACGCGCCGCCGCACAGGATCACGTTGCAATGCGGCTTTTGCTGCAGCTTCGCGAACACGTTAAGCGAATTGCAGACCGCCGTGAATTCGAGGTCGTCCGGAATGAAATCGACGACGAACGGCGTGGTCGACCCGCAGTCGACGAAGATCGTGTCGCCGGTCGTCACGAACTGTGCTGCCAGCTTGCCGATGCGGCGCTTTTCCTCGGTCTGCCGGTTGTTCTCGGCGCTGATCAGGTATTCGCCGATGTCGCTGCGCTGCGCGGCGAAATGGCGCGTCACGTAGCCGCCGATCAGGCTGAGGCCATGCGGGTTGTCCGCGAGATCGCGGCGGATCGTCATTTCGGACACGCCGAACAGCTCGGCGACTTCCCGCAGATGAATCGCGTTCTGCCCTTGCAGCACGTTCATCAATGTCTTGATCCGTTCGCCCTTCTTTGTTTCCATGCCTGTATCCTGCGTGCCCGTCGCGTGAGTCGCTCGTCGTGCCGGGCGCGCAGGCCCGGCCGGAATGTCGTATTTGTAACAAACCGATGTGAAAACATCAACTTTCCGTGTGCCCTTTCCGCACACGATCCGTGGAGTCCTGACACATGCCGCTTTCCAACGCCCAACTCGCCCAAACCATCGATCACACGCTGCTTGCGCCCGACGCGAGCGACGCGCAGATCCGCGAACTCTGCCGCCAGGCGGCCGAGCATCGCTTTTACTCGGTCTGCGTGAATTCGGCGAACGTGCCGCTTGCCGCGCGCGAGCTGGCCGATACCGGCGTGCTCGTCTGTGCCGTGGTCGGCTTTCCGCTCGGCGCGGGGCTGTCCGCCGCGAAGGCATTCGAAGCCACCGCCGCGATCGCGGCGGGCGCCAGCGAGATCGACATGGTGATCAACATCGGCGCGCTGAAAAGCGGCCGCGCCGACGACGTGAAGGCCGACATCGACGCCGTGCACCGCGCCTGCGGCACGGTGCCGCTCAAGGTGATCCTCGAAACGGGATTGTTGACCGACGACGAGAAGGTGCGCGTGTGCGAGATGTGCCGCGATCTCGGCGTCGCGTTCGTGAAGACGTCGACCGGGTTCGGCCATGGCGGCGCGACGCTCGCGGATGTCGCGCTGATGCGCCGCACGGTCGGGCCGACGCTCGGCGTGAAGGCGTCGGGCGGCGTGCGCGACCGCGCGGCCGCGCTCGCGATGCTCGAGGCCGGCGCAACCCGGCTCGGCACGAGTTCGGGAGTGGCGATCGTCACGGATCAGGGCGGCGGCGGGTCAGGGTACTGACGCGAGAACGGCCGGCCTTCGCGCACGTGCATCACGCATCAAGACCGGCCGTCGAAATACCTCGCGGGAGCCAGACCGTGCGGCGTCGCCCTTGTCGTACGACTCGTCGGACTGCTCCGCCGTCGGCAATCAACGTAAGATATCGAACAGAAGCGTCCCGCGCGAAAATACGAAAATCGACAAGTCAGAGGCCGTCTGCATCGCTTCGCGATCCGTGAACTCATCGTCAGGGCTCCAATGCAAGCCAATCTTCGGTCCCGGTTCCATCACGACGGCTTTGCGGTCATCAACGGGCTGATCGACATCTCGGAGATCGAAGACTTGCGCGAAATCGGCCATCGTCTGCTCGGCGGCCGCACGGGCTACGCCGAGGGCCTGATGTTCGATTTCTATCCCGAGTCGAACGGGCGCGATTTCGACCCTCAACTTCTCCAACTCCACTGGGCATCCTATTTCGAGCGTCGGCTATCGAGGCTCCGTATCCGCCGCGCCGCGTTCGATATCGCCAAGACGCTGCTCGGCCCGAACGTTCGTTTCGCCGGCGACAGTTTTTTCCTGAAGCAGTCGCATACGGACACCGTGACGCCGTGGCATCAGGACGACGCATTTACCGACGCGCGCATTGACCATCGCGAAGTCAACTTCTGGATTCCGTTACAAGCCGTGTCGATCGACAACGGGTGCATGCAGTTCATCCCCGGGTCGCATCTGTACGACGTCCTTCCGCATGCACCGCTCGGGGGCGACGTGACCGCCCATGGACTCGAGTGTGTCGGCGGATTCGATCCGGCGCGCGCCGTGGCGTGTCCGTTGATGCCGGGAGACTGCACCGTGCATGCGGGGCGCACGCTGCATGCCGCGGGGGCAAACTTCTCGGACCAGCCGCGGTACGCGTATGCGCTCAATTTCCGGTTACCGCGACGTCGCTCGGGTATGGCGACGAACTTTCCGTGGCACGACACGTGGCGGCCCTCGCGCATCGAGCGCTCGCGGGTGTCCCGGGGTCTACGTGGGTGCTGGCCGTATCTTCGACGCGAGCTGTACACCTTCGACTTCCGCAATCCGTTCGAGTGGCAACTCGCGGGCGGCAGGATCGCGCGTTGGTTGAACGTGTCGCGGCAACGGATGCACGAACCCGAGCCGGAGTGAATCGTCGGCCACAGCAGCCACTGCGCGTTCTCCGCGATGTTCAAGCGGCACTTCGGGATGTCGCCGTCGGCGTTTTATGCGTAACGGCGGCGCGACCGCTACCGCGCCGCAATCGCCACGATGAAGCAGGCGCACGCGGCCGCCGACGCCACCGTGCGCACGTGATTCCACCTCGTCCAGTCGTGCAGGTAGCGCGCCCACAGCGCCGCGCCGTGCGTCGTGGCCGGATCGGCCGCGGCGAGCCCGTCGTTGAGCGGTACGTTGACGGCCATCGTCACCGCGAACATGCCGAACACGTACAGCACGCCGCCGGCGAGCGCCGCCATCGCGCCCGGCGAGTCGCGATCGAACACCTCGATCACGACGAGCGCGAGCGCCATCAGCGTCGTGCCGAGGAACAGCGGCATGAACGACGAACGCACGATGTCGACGTTGATCGCGTTCATCGCGGCCGCGCCGGCCGGCGGCGCGAGCCGCCCGAGCGACGTCATCACGAACGCCGAAAATGCGAAGTACACGCCGGCCATCAGCCCGCAGCCGACGGCGGAACCCCACAACAACGCCGAAGTCACGAACGCGATCATGGTCGGGCGTTCCACGCGCCGGTCGCGGCGGCCGCACGCGCATAGTCGGCGAAATCGCGCGCCGGGCGCCCGAGCGTGGCCTCGACGCCCTGTGTCACCGCGCTGTTGCGCCCGTCGAGCACCACGTCGAACAGGTCGTCGAGCAGCGCGACGACCGGCGCCGGTACGCCGACCTCGCGCAGCCCCGCGACGAACGCATCGTGCGCAATCTCGCGATAGGCGATCGGCCGCCCGGCAGCCCGTGCGATTTCGCCGACCGCTTCGGCGAACGTCAGCGCGCGCGGGCCCGTGACCTCGATCACGCGGTCCGCGAACCGCGCATCGGTGAGCGCGGCCACGGCCACGTCCGCGATGTCGTCCGCATCGACGAACGGCTCGGGCACCGCGCCGGCCGGCAACGCGACTTCGCCGGCCAGCACGCCGTCGAGCAGATAGCCTTCGGAGAAGTTCTGGTTGAACCAGCTTGCACGCACGACACCCCAGCCTACGCCCGACGCCTGCAGCGCAGCCTCGGCGGCCTGCGCACGCGGCTCGCCGCGCCCGGACAGCAGCACCACGCGCTCGACGCCGCGCTCCCGCGCGAGCCGCGCGAATCCAGCGATCGCGTCCACCGCACCTTCGACGGCCAGATCGGGCTGGTAGGCCACATAAGCGGCCGACACGCCATCGAGCGCGGCCGGCCAGGTTTCGGGCGCCGTCCAGTCGAAGCGGACCGCCGACGTGCGCGACACCGGTCGCGTCGCGAGGCCGCGCGTGCGCAGCCGGGCATCGACGCGGGCGCCCGTCTTGCCCGAACCGCCGACGATGAGGATGGGAAGTGCCGACATGCGCGTCTCCTTCATGGAAAAACACGAGAATGTCTCGCGTTTTAAAAACACGATAGACTCTCGCATTAATAACGTCAAGTTTTTGGGGAGGCGGCATGGGCCGGCAAAAATCGGGGCAGAGCGACGAGCCCGCCGCCGCGGCGGCCGCGCCGGCGCGTGCGCGGCTGGTACCGACGCAGCAGCGCAGCCGCGAGCGGTTCGAGCGCATCCTTGCATGCGCATCGGAAGTGATGATCGAGAAAGGCTGCGACGCGTTCCGGATGAGCGACATCGTCGAACGCACGGGCATTTCGTTCGGGTCGCTGTATCAGTACTTTCCGGACAAGACGGCCGTGATCGGCACGCTCGCGGAGCGCTACAACGAGGTTGGCCACGACTGCGTGCGGCGCGATCTCGCCACGATGAAGACGCTCGACGATCTGCACGGCACGCTTGCACGCATCACGGACAGCTATTACCGGATGTTCGTCGACGAGCCGCTGATGCGCGACATCTGGCGCGCGACGCAGGCCGATCGCGCGCTGCAGGAACTGGATCGCGCGGACGGCGAATTCCTGGCCGGACTGTTCGCGAATGCGCTGGCAGACGTCGCGCCCGACACGACCCGCGCGCAACGCAGCGCATTCGCGGAACTGATGATGATCCAGATCGCGGCGGCCGTGCGCCATGCGATCACGCTGCCGCCGAAGGCGGCGCGGCAGCTTCTGGCGATGTTCAAGCGCGCGCTGCCGCGCGACCTGTCGATACTCGACGCGTAATCTCGCCGTGCGCGCCGCTCAATGCACACGGCCGCCCGAAGGCGGCCGCGCGAAGAGGCACCGATGCGCCGCTTACTTGCCGTAGTCGTACACCCCACGCCCCGTCTTCCGCCCGAGGCGCCCCGCCGACACCATCTCGCGTAGCAGCGGGCACGCACGATACTTCGGATCCCCGAAGTCCTTCAGGAATACGTCCATCACCGCGAGGCACACGTCGAGCCCGACGAGGTCGGCCAGCGCGAGCGGCCCGATCGGGTGGTTCGCGCCGAGTTTCATCCCCGCGTCGATCTCCTCGGCCGACGCGATGCCTTCGGCCAGCACGAAGAACGCTTCGTTGATCATCGGCACCAGGATCCGGTTCACGACAAAGCCCGGCGAATTGCGCACGCCGATCGGCGATTTGTCGAAACGCTCGGTCAGCGCGCGCACGGCCGACGCGGTCGCGTCGCTCGTCTGCAGCCCGCGGATGATCTCGACGAGCGGCATCAGTGGCACCGGGTTGAAGAAATGCATGCCGAGGAAACGCGACGGATCGGCGAGCGGCGCCGCGAGCGCGGTGATCGAGATCGACGACGTGTTGGTCGCGATGATCGCGTCCGGGCGCGCGACGGCCTCGATCTGCTTCAGGATGCGGCCCTTCAGCTCGACGTTCTCGGTCGCCGCTTCGATCACGATGTCGACCGCCGCGAGCTTCGCGTAGTCGGTCGACGTCGCGATGCGCGCGAGCGCCGCATCGCGTGCGGCCGCGTCGAGCTTGTCCTTCGACACGAGTCGCTCGAGGCTGCCCTTCAGCGTCGCGAGACCCTTGTCGAGCGCGGCGTCGCTGACGTCGATCATCACCACGTTCAGTCCTGCAACGGCGGCGGTTTGCGCAATGCCGTTGCCCATGGTTCCGGCGCCTACGACGCCGACGGTTTCGATGGTCATGACGATTCCTGTGTGTTCGGGTGCGGAGCGCTCGATTATCAGATGTTCTCGAAGATCGCGGCAATCCCCTGGCCACCGCCGATGCACATCGTCACGAGCGCGTAACGGCCGCCGATACGCTTCAGTTCGTACAGCGCCTTCACCGTGATCAGCGCGCCGGTCGCGCCGATCGGGTGACCGAGCGAGATGCCCGAGCCGTTCGGGTTGACCTTCGCGGGATCGAGGCCGAGTTCCTGCGTGACCGCGCAGGCCTGTGCGGCGAACGCCTCGTTGGCTTCGATCACGTCGAGATCGGCGATCGTCAGGCCCGCGCGTTCAAGCGCCTTCTGCGTGGCCGGCACCGGACCGATGCCCATGTACGCCGGATCGACGCCCGCGTGCGCATACGACACGAGACGCGCGAGCGGCTTCACGCCCTGCGCGCGCGCGGCGTCCGCGCTCATCATCAGCACGGCGGCGGCCGCATCGTTGATGCCCGATGCGTTGCCGGCCGTCACGGTGCCGTTCTCCTTCACGAACACAGGCTTGAGCTTCGTGAAATCGTCCGCGCTCGCGTCGTGCCGCACGTGTTCGTCGGTGTCGAACGCGACTTCGCCCTTCTTCGTGCGGATCGAGATCGGCAGGATCTGATCCTTGAAGCGCCCTTCCGCGATCGCGCGCGCCGCGCGACGATGCGACTCGAGCGCCAGCGCATCCTGCGCGTCACGCGAGATGTCGTACTTGCGTGCGACGTTCTCGGCCGTCACGCCCATGTGGATCGTCTGGAACGGGTCGTGCAGCGCGCCGAGCATCATGTCGACGAGTTTCGCATCGCCCATGCGCTGGCCGAAACGCGCGGCCGGCACGGTGTACGGCGCGCGGCTCATGCTCTCCGAACCGCCGCCGATCGCGACGTCGGCGTCGCCGAGCATGATCGTCTGCGCGGCCGACACGATCGCCTGCAGGCCCGAACCGCACAGGCGGTTCACGGTGAGCGCCGGCGTGTGCTGCGCGACGCCGCCGTTGATCGCCGCGACGCGCGCGAGATACATGTCCTTCGGCTCGGTGTTCACGACGTGGCCGAACACGACATGCCCGACCGCGTCGCCCGGCACGCTCGCGCGCGCCAGCACTTCGGCGACGACCTTCGCGCCGAGGTCGGTCGGCGAGAAATCCTTCAGGCTCCCGCCGAAATCGCCGATCGCGGTACGGACACCGCTCACCACCACGACTTCCTTCGCTGCATTGCTCATCGTCTCACTCCGGTTCGTTCACGCCCGCGGGGCGCGGGGATGCATTGCGTTACATGTTCGGGTAATTCGGCCCGCCGCCGCCTTCGGGCGTGACCCACACGATGTTCTGCGTCGGGTCCTTGATGT
>NZ_LPDI01000045.1:0-90442 GCF_001528895.1 Burkholderia sp. MSMB1078WGS
ATCCGCGACGGTGTCGAAGTGTGGAACTGCAGTGCGCGTTACGCCGCTGCCCACTTTGACATTCAGTCGATTTAGGAAATTCCATCGGTGAGCCAGCTCGTTCAAATTGCACCAGGTGTCGTGTTCTCGTCCGACGTCCTGAGTGCCGAGTAGGCGCGCAAGCATTGCAGGGACGACGGCAATGCGGAGCGACGCGCGAATGCTCTATCCGAGATCCCAAGTGGCGCGCCGGCGGCGGAATGCGGCCACGCCGATCGCGCGAGCGCACCGGGCCAAATGTCGTTGTTGTAGAGCGCCGCGGATGGCGGCCACCAGGAACTGCACGTACTCATTGTTCGATCGGCTGCTCGATCTCGCCGCATTCGCCGAAAAGGTCCCGCTGCCCCGGCAGTGGCGTCGGCGGCCGACCCGCGGCGCGCGGCCGCATATGCCCTGCTCGCTTCAACGCGCGCGTGATAGCCTGCAACTGCTCCCACAGATGATCGGCGTCGGCGCTCGACAACGTGTCGGCCGCCACCTCTAGCGCGCTGACAAGCGTCTCGAGCTGCGCCGTAGCGCAAGCAAGTACCGGACGCGCCTGCGTGCGTTGGCTTTCCCGATAGACCGCGAGCCAGCGTGAGAGCGCTTTGCGCTCGTCGCGGGTCATCGCGTCTAGTATCGCGGAAGGAACCGGTTCATTGGCACGAAACGTTCCGATCACCTGTTCGCGTCGGCGCCCCTAGCGGACGACTCCTTTGATGGATCGCCGCGCAGCACCGTAAGCACTCGATCAACACCGTAGCGTAGGTCGACGACGACGGGGAGTCGCGATGCTATCGGATGGGCTCGACGTGAGCAGTAGACGGCAGCGACAGAGCCACGTTCCACGGCAGCAGTTCGTCGATGCGGTTGATCGGATGGTCCGCAATGCGCTCGAGCACGTAGGCGAGATACGCCTCGGGATCGAGGCCGTTCAGGCGTGCCGTGCCGAGCAGGCTATACATCGCGGCGGCACGTTCGCCACCGGAGTCGGCGCCGGCGAACAAGTAATTCCGTCTGCCGAGGGCGACGCCGCGCAGTGCTCGCTCGGCGATCAGGTTGTCGATTTCCGCACGCCCGTCGCTGCAGTAGTAGATGAGCGCCGGCCGGCGATTCAGCGCGTACTGAATCGCCTTGGTCGTGTCGGATTTTGCAGAGAGCGTGGCGAG
Organism: Burkholderia sp. MSMB1078WGS; assembly: GCF_001528895.1. Lineage (NCBI taxonomy): Bacteria > Pseudomonadati > Pseudomonadota > Betaproteobacteria > Burkholderiales > Burkholderiaceae > Burkholderia > Burkholderia sp. MSMB1078WGS. The sequence continues at coordinate 1,188 of NZ_LPDI01000045.1, forward strand.
CATTGCTTCGAACCAGCGTTTCATGTCGTCGAGCAGCGGTACCGCTCGCGCCTGGCGCCCACTGTGTCGCTCATCAGGTGGTTTGACGCGGATCTGCTCCTCGATCTTGTAGAGCGCGCCGATCCGGTGCAGCGCTTCCTCCGTTACCGCATTGGGACGGACGGCATGTAGATCATGGATCTTTCGGCGAGCGTGGGCCATGCAGGAAGCTTCCTGGATGGTGCCGCCGCGATACAGGTCGGCATAGCCGGCAAACGCATCGGCCTGCAGCACGCCGGCGAAGTCTGCAAGATGCTGCTGGGTATGCTCGCCCCGTCGATCGGGCGTGTAGGCGGACCAGACCGCCGCCGGCTCTTTGGAGGCACTCGGCCGGTCATTACGCACGTAGACCCGCAGACGTCCTGTCTTTGTGCGACCGTTGCCGGGCGCCAGCAATGGCAACGGCGTGTCGTCAGCATGAATCTTGCCGCCGGCCAGCGCGTAGCGGCGCACGGTGTCGACCAGCGGTGCGAGCAACGCTGTGATGCTTCCCATCCAATACCCCATCGTATCCGGATCAATCTCCACGCCGTCGCGCGCGTACATGACTGCCTGGCGATACAGCGGGATGTGGTACGCGAACTTCGACACGGCGATGTGCGCGAGCAGCGCTGGGCCCGGGATGCCACGATCGATCGGGCGGCTCGGTGCCGCGGCCTGCACGATGCGATCGCAGCATGCGCAGGCCAGCTTCGGACGGCGATGGCGAATCACGCGGAAGTGCGCCGGGACGTAATCGAGCTGTCCCGCGCCGTCTTCGCCCAGCGGTTTGAGTTGCCCGCCGCAATCGGGGCAGTCATCATTGGCGAGCAGATGGATGCGCTCTTCGCGCTCAAGGTGATCGGGCAACGCGACACCTTTGCGACTCGGCTGTTTAACTGCAGCAGCCGTGGCCATATCGGCCGAGCCTTCATCGGCCTGCAGGTCTTCCAGCCACAATTCAAGCTGCTCGATCTGGCGATCCAGCTGCTCCGATTTTCGGCCGAACTGCATCCGGCGCAGCTCGGCAATCGTCAGCTTCAGATGTTCGATCTCGGTCGCACGCGACGAGAGCTGCTCGCGCAAGCTGGCGACCATCACCTTCAGCGCTTCAATGTCGTCGGGGAGATCGGTGGGAGCAGCGGACATGCGGTGAGCTTACACGACGCCACCCACAAGCTCTCCACGCGTAATGAACGTTCACAATGCGCTTCGCGGGCGTACCGCATCGATCGGCTGCCGCCAATCGAAACCTTCGAGCAAGAGCGCGAGCGCGAGCTGAGCGGTCGTCAGCGCAACAACACCGGCATCGGCGCGCGGCCACGCGAAACGTCCTTTCTCGAGGCGCTTCGAGAGCAGGCACAGGCGACCGTCGCACCACCACAAGCACTTCAGCAAGTCGCCGCGCTTACCCCGGAACACGAACACGTGCACGCTGTAGGGATCCTTCTCCAGCACGGTTTGTACCTTCGCGGCCAACGAGTTGAAGCCGGAACGCATGTCCGTGACGCTCGTCGCGATCCAGATTTGCGTGTTCGGCGGGATCACTTCAGACAGTCTCGCAAATACTGTTCGGCGAACTCCTGAGACACACTGCGGATACGAATACGTCGTTTGCCGACCTCGATCTCGATTTCACAGCCCGGCGGCATCGCCGGGGGCGCCGACACGTCTGGCGTTTGCGGCAGAGCGTGATGTGAGATGTCTTTCGCAGGCAGATCGACCACATTAACCGGTGGCAGCGCGATGTTTGGTACAGACGGTGCACGTTGCGTATTGGGTAAGCTTCTTCGCCACTGCGCGACCATATTGGCGTTCAAGCCGTGCGCACGCGCTACCTCGGCAATCGAACGATTCGGGTCGTTCGCTTAGCCAGCAACCGCCTCCCGAAACTCCTTCGTGTAGTTACTCGATCCCGTTTGTCTTCCATGCACCACTGGCTTCATCAATCTGATTCCCATTACATCTGATGGGAATCAGATTGCCGGTGCCGTGCCCTCATGAACAGACGGTACGTGTCGAGCGCTTACGATCCGCGTGTGCGGCCAGGTGCGCGCATTTTCGCAATCCGTGCGTCGAAACACTGGCGCTCAAGGCTCGACGTGCCTTGATCCAAGACATAAATCGACTTCGAAGGACAGAGGCTCAACGTAGAAACCCCAACGTCAGTTTGTCCGATCGAGATAGTCGCTGGGCAGTTGCCCTGGGGCCTTGGCGATCACATCGTCATTGTCTGGCCCGCATTGCTTCATCCATGTGATGTTTGCAAACTCAGATACGATGACGTAAGGGTAGGCTGGTCCATCGTCGCGAAAGCGATGCATGTCCTCGATAAATTCGTTTTGGAAGCAGATTGTCTTTTCCGGGGACTGTCCTTCTCCGCCGATCCATTGCGGGAAAAATATGGTGCCGTGGATTAATCGCCGTTCGATGTCGAAGTAGAGGCTCACACACGTGCCGGTCGGTTCGTGCCAGTCGGCCTTGTATGTACCAGAAGCAAGTTTCGTCAGCGTCATTGGCTGATGAGTTACCCACCGCCCCCCGACGAGGCCATGATGAATCCGGTAGTCACACGTTAGTTCGTTGCGAGCGTACCACTCATACTTCCATCCGTTTGCATAAGTGTAGATGAAGTGCAGACCGACAAATGGTGAAAGATTTTGTATTTTATCGTTATCCGATGGGGATGTCATAAGCGTCCTTGCGCGTGTTCCGATGTGAAATAAATGAATTAATTGTCGTGCCGAATGCGGGAAACATGGCACTTGGAGCGACAATCTCGCAGGCAATCATCTTGCACTGTGGCGTTCTCTCGGATTTCTGACGTCATATCCGAAAGTGTGAACAGAGGCCAGTCTAGCATCTAGCTGGATTCCGGGGAAATAAGACAAATCCGAAAATACGCTCGATATCCCAGCGATCCTTTCATGTGTTCGTCCCAAGTACAGGTTCATGCCTTCGCCGCTCGGCCATAAAATTTTGATGAGGTCACCGCGACGCTCGCGAAACAGGAAGATATGCCCCGAGAAGGGATCACGACCGAGCGCTGACTGCAGCAGCGCGGCAAGTCCATCCATGCCACGGCGCATATCGGAAAGGCCCGTTGCCAGCCATACGCGGGTACAGTCTGGCGGCGCAATCATGCTGGCATCAGGCAGCGCAGCACGAGGCGCAACTGCATGAGGTCGACCTTGCCCGTGACGCGTACACGGGCACCGTTCAGTTCGATCTCGATGTCCGACTCTGCCGGTACGCTCTCACGATGTGGCTCGACAGGCTGTAGAGCGAGCGAAGTCGGTTTTGCGGTCTCGCCGGACGGTGCATCAGGTAGCGCTACGGGCAGCAACACCGCTGTGCTGTTCGCCGCCCCTTCAAACAGGCCCGCCCGCAGTTGCCGGCGCCACTTGAACACGGAGCGACGCGGCGCCGCGGAACTCACGAAGGAATCGCCCTCGTATCGGTCCGCGGCGCCTCATACAGATTGCTTCAGAACTTGTGCCGCAGGCCGACGGCTACAATTTCCTGAGTACCTTTGCCCGCCGCAATTCCGTACGACCCGATGGAAGCTTCGGCGGCGCCTTGCCCGTTCTGCCCGCCTGCATGCTGATACCCTGCGAGCGCATAGACGTCGGTGCGCTTGCTCAAGCTGTAGTCGGCCCCGATATTCACCTGGTGGTACTTGGCAGACGAATCCCCCAGTGCGCGCGTGTAGTTGTAGCCGGCGATCAGCAGGAACGCAGGCGTCACCTGATACTGGGCAAAGACTGAACCGTTGTGATACTTCTCCGACCCCGTGAACGTCGATGCCGAATCGGCCGAATACTGGGCATAGCCATACGCCGCGCCCACCGTGAACGGACCCGCAACATAATTGGCACCGATCCGGGCGATATTGATCGACCGGGCAGACGCATAAGCCGCATTTACCGGCGAATTAAACAGCGAGTCGGACGAGGAGGTGCCGCGATTGCCCAACGTTGCGTTGCCGTTGTCGATGTGGAGAACGCCGCCGCCGACGCTGAACGACGTGCTTTGATAGCCAACTGCTGCGCTCCACGTCTGCCCCGACCCCGTGGATCCAACGACGCCGCCGAGCGCATACATGACCTCGGCCGAAACACCGCCCCACGACGGACTCACCCATTTCACGGCGTTGTTGAATCGAGCACTCGAGTCGTAATTGTCGACGTCACCCGGCGTAGCGAACCAGCCGCTGTAGACATCAGCGGTCAACTGCTGTTCGAGATCGGTCAAGGGATCGTACTGACGACCGAGCGTGAGGGTGCCGTACTGGCTCGAAATTCCCACGAATGCTTGTCGGCTAAACAACTTGCCCGGTGTCGCAAGCGCGCCGTTCGTGCCATCAAAGCCGCTCTCTACTGTAAAGATGGCCGAGAGGCCGCCGCCCAGATCCTCCGTTCCCTTCAATCCCCACAGGGAAGCCGAAAGATTGCTAGGCAACATCCTCACTTGCGAACTCTGCCCGCCGCTGTTGTGTACATAGCCCACACCCGTGTCTACGATCCCGTAGAGCGTTACGGAACTTTGAGCCTTTGCTTGCGAGAACGCTACGATGCTCAGTGCGGCGACTGCAATGACTTTCTTTTTCATTCCCCCCCCAAAAATCACCAAAGTTGATTTCACTAGGAATACTTATTAAACGAACTATCGAATTGCTTTGATACCTGCCGTTTCCGTGTAAAGATCAGCAATCTCTCATCGAGCGGAGTGCAGTGCCGGCGACGCACTGACATCGCTCGGCAGCATGCGACGCGCGCTCCATACCCGTTGGAACTGGGCGACGGATTTCTCCAGACGCTGACTGGATCGTAAGAAGCGGCGCCTGCCTATCCGCTCGTACTAGCCGAAGAAACTCTCGAGTTCCTTTGCAAGCGCGTCCGGTGCCTCTTCCGGGATGTAGTGTCCGGACGCGACCATCGTGCCGCGAACGTCCGCCGCGACCTGCTGCAGCTGCGGGACCAGGTCGGGCATTGATCCCTGATCTGCACGGACCGCGAGAACCGGCATCTTGAGCTTGCCCTTCGCGCTCAATTCGCGATTCTGCTCGGCAGACACCGAGATAGCACGGTAGTAAGCGAGGCCACCTTTCAGGCCATTCGTCAGGAACACGCGATGGTATTCCTCGAAGTCCGCTTGGGAGAACACCTGCGGATTTGCTGCCTTCCGTTGCAAATACCACTCGAGATAGATGTGCTCGCGGCCGGCCAAGAGCGCTTCAGGAAGATCCGGGATGTTGTGGAATGCGACATGCCACGTGCGCCACGCAACGTCGGAAGCCCACGGCAGCGTATCCGGAAGACTGATGCCCGGGATACCCGTGTCGAGGATCGCGAGGCCGGTGACCTTGTCGCCATTCATCGCCGCATAGGGATAACCGACCCATCCACCGATGTCGTGCACGACAAGTGCATGTCGATCGACACCGAGTTTCTCGACCAAGCCACGAAGGAGCTTGGCGGCCTTGGCCGTGTCGAGCGTACCCGCGGGACGGTCTGAGTCACCTTGCCCGGGAAGATCCGGAGCAATAACACGGTACCGATGCCCAAGAAGAGGCAAAACCTTGCGCCACGCATACCAGCTTTGAGGGAACCCGCAAATCAGAACCAGCACGTCGCCGTCCGCCTTGCCGCCGCTCACATAATGCATCCGCACGCCATCAACCGTCTGAAAGCCTCGCTTGAAACCTTCGATGCCGGTCTCCGGCCATTCACGATTCGAAAACATTCAAAAGCTCCTGTTGTTCCACCGACATGTGCAGGCTCGGGCACCTGCGCCGCGTCACGCGTGTAGCCAAACGCCCGCTCAGAAGGGATCCCGGGCAGCAGCAAGCCAGCCGCCGTCCATCACGTATTCGCTGCCATGCACGAAGTCGGCATCGTCGCCGCCCAGATACGCGGCGAGCTTGGCAATTTCTTCCGGCTGACACCAGCGGCGGGCCGGGAATTTCTGAAGCGCCGCCTCCATATCAGGCGAATTCGCCGTCGTGTGCTCCGACATCGCCAGCGGGGTTGCAGTTGCGCCCGGGCAAATCGTATTGACGCGAATGCCGCGCGCGCCGTATTCGAACGTGAGTTGTCGAGTCAGACCGATCACACCGTGTTTAGACGCCGTGTAGGCAGTCCCGCCGCCAGCAGCACTGAAGCCCGAGGTGGACGACGTGTTCACGATCGCCCCTTTGCCTTGCTTCAGCATCTGCGGAATGACCGCTCGGGCCATCAGGAACGGTCCCGTGAGGTTAACGGCGATGACGCGGTCCCACTCTTCGACGCTCACCTCGTGAGCCGTCGCGTGTCCATCCAGAATGCCGGCGTTATTACACAGAAGATCGATGTGCTCCCAACGCTCGATCACCGCCTTGACAGCGGCCTCGACGCTACGCGGGTCGCTGACGTCCACGTAATGTGCGTACGCCATCGACGGATTCGCCAACGCCTCGACGGTGGCAACGGCATTCTTGAGATTGATATCGAGTGCAGCTACGTTCGCCCCTCTCGAAACGAACTCGCGAACCATTGCTCGCCCCATGCCGGAACCGGCACCGGTTACGACAACCACGCGCCCGGAATAATCATTCACTGAAACGTCTCCTTGACTTCACTTTGACCAGCACGAGCGCTGCTCATTGAGCCGGCGAATCGTGCGCTTTCTGCTTCCAGGATTCGCGTGCATGCATCGTCTTGCGCCAATTAGACGAGGTCCAATTGTGATTCTCGATGCATGCAGATCACGAATTTCTATCAATTCGGCGAGCTGGACCGAATACGGTCCACAATCAACCGGTACTCGGCAAACATCCGTCGCGTATCTGATGTTAATTCGTTATACGAATTGACAGCCGGACACCGCTCAAGCCGTGTGTAACGCGCACCGTCCTCAAGGTTGAAGATCGTAATCAAGGAAGTGAGCTGTTACGCTACGCAACAAGCGTGAACCAATGCGAGCGTTACGACCGTCTGGATGATGTTCGGCGGCCTTGAAACCATTGTATGTATGGCCAAGACGCCGTTCGTCCATCCAAAGGATGAGAAAAATTTCCATTGATGCCACCGACGGCGAGGGCGAACGCACCGCCCCGGTGCATTCAGGCTATTTCGTTGTCGGTGTGCCCAGGTCGGCGGAGAATGCCGCAAGCTGGGTTCGGTTCTCGATGCCCAGCTTGCCCAGGATTCGAATGACGTGCGACTTGACCGTGGCAAGCTCGATACCCAGCGTCTCGGCGATATCCTTGTTGGACAGGCCGGCGGTCATCAGGGATGCGACTGCGAGCTCCCGCTCCGTCAGGAAATACTCGTTTCGCAGCGCGTAGTCTGCCTGGACCTTCTTGACGGATGCAAGCATCGAGAAGCTGTGCTGCATATAGTCGTACATCTGTCCGAAGGGTTCGGGAGTCGAGAACGGGCTATCGCCTTGCTTCTTGATGACGGAGAGGCATGCTAGTGGCGTATCTCCCGCCCAGAATAGGAACCCGACTTCGTCCACGAGCCCGTACTTCCGCTGGTAATCCGACCAACTGGAGTGCTGGTCGTCGCGCTTTGCCCCTTTGAGGGTCACTACGGTCGCACGCTGCTTGATCAGACGATAGACGTTCAGCGGATCGGCCGAGGCGAATACAGTGTAATAGTCCTTGATGGTCTCTTCGGGCCATCCCATCTGGGTGTGCGGCAATAGCTGGTCGTGCGAATCGAGCCATGTGAACACGGCAGCCGAACAATTGAGCATCGACCGTGCAAAGTTAACGGTCTGAAGAGCGAACTCCTGGGATTCCCTGAATTTGCTGACTTCGACTAACATCACCAATTCTCTTTGCCAGTAGGGGTGAGCGCGAGCGCCGATCGCTCGAAATCAGGGGCACGAAACCGAAAGCCTCAAAGCGAGAGCATGAAGTCCACACCAGATTAGCATCTGATACCTAATGAGACAGGGTAACGCAACGCGCCGCCGGATCATATTAGGGAAGTCATATACCCGCCGGCGACCATATTCCGAAAGTGAATCGGTACACCCCCACTGCCCGAACGACCGCAATCGGGATGATCAGTCACGCGGCCCGGATCAGTGTCTCCGGTTTTCCTCGGCAGTATGTGGCGCACACGTCCCGGACCGCGTCGGCTGCCGCTGCGACGGCCGGCGATGCATTGACCGGCATGCACAACGACACGTCGATCGACGGCGGCTGCGGCTCCAGTGCGAGCTCAGCGATTCGCCCGTTCTCCAGTTCGTCATGCACGAACAGGTGCGGGACTGCCCCGACACCGTATCCATCACGCACCAATTGCACGATCGCAGCGACCGAAGAGGCACAGGTTATGCGTATCGCCTCGTTCGGGATGCCGGCTCCACCGGCCAGGGTTCGGACGATGCGTTCCACCGCCAGGTGCGACGTCGTGCCCCTTCCGAATGTCAGTATCGGCCGCGCCAGGGCGAGGCCAACCGGATCCACGTCCGAACCGGAAAGCAGGTCCCGGCTGACAATCCATCGAACCGGATAGCTTGCGATCCTGCTCGACGTGACCTTGTCGCTGCCAACGACCTCTGCGCAGACAACCATGTCGAGCTCGTCCTGCAGGATTTTCTTGTTCAGCGCAGGGCTCGAATCTACGGTCAGCTCGACCACCAAGCCCGGGACGCGCTCCCTCAACTGCGTCACATACAAGGAAAGCCAGCTGTGAACGATCGTGTCTATCACGCCGAAGCGAATCGGTCCGCGTAACGCGAGATCGAGACCGGCTGCCTTCTTGAGCGCACTGGTCGCGTCGACCACATTCGTCGCCAGCATCAACAAGCTCTGCCCAGACAGGGTGAGACGAAAATCCTCCGCCGTTCGATCGACGAGCTCGGTCCCCAATTCGCCTTCCAACGCCTTGATACGTGTAGATATCGTCGCGGGCGAAGTATGAAGAAGACGCGCCGTAGCCCGGAAGCTGCCTTGTTGCGCGAGCGTCACGAACGTCTCCAGGAAGCGTGTATTCATTGCCTCACCATCGAGGATGCAGGTTTCCGTCCCGCCATACGCCACTGAACACCTGCCTGCGCCCGTCGATCTTCTCGAGTCAACACGGCGAATACAGCGCATTCGCGTTGAACATCGATACGTCCGTCTCTGCTTGTCAGGAAAATGTTGACAGCCGTGTGCAGAATTTCTCGTTGGCTCAAGATCATTTCCGATCCTATTATTTATTCGCTTTCTTTACAACGTAGAGTGCGAAAGCAATTCGGCAAACCGCGAATCTCGAATCGACGGATATATCTGGACCCTCGCCCCATGACGCCACGAAAAGTTCTCGGCACCGCCCTTCACAACGCTGCCCCAATAACCCGCACGAGCCACCGAAACGTATCCGCCACGGACCAGCGAAACGTCTCTCCGTACACCGCCCTTCTGCGTGAACCGATGTCTTCCATCGCGGCGAATGTTCCCGATCGGCCCGATCTCCGGACGGTATCGATCCTCGGCTACAACTAATCTCGCGCCACGGATCTGGATCCGCGACAGGAATTCGAGACTCGCCTAGCGAGCCTCGGACAGTGTGTCGCGCAAGTTCTCCCGACCTGAACGCCTACAACAGCAGCCGCTTCTCCGTTCTCGGTACGGCGCGCACATCATCGAGCGTCAGGTTTCGGCGGCTAAAACGCGTCGGTTCGACTGATACCACCGTTCCCGTGCGAGCAGACGCCTCGATCGCCAACAAGGCCCTCAGGTCGGCCAGGCCCTCTTCGACACTCGACGCAGGTTTGCTGCGTTTCTGAATGCATTCGGAAAAATGCTGAATTAACCCGCCGAAGTGATCACAGTGCCGGAAATGCATCGTCTCCGAAGCATCCTTCGTGTTAAGTACCATTCGCGTCGGCGTTTCGAACCTGAAACCGGGCTCCATGGTCAGGTCCCCTTCGGTTCCCAGCACCCTGTACATATCGATCGACGCCGTGCCAAAACTGCAATAGAACTGCGCGATTCGATCGCGAGGGAAACGCAACGTGACAGCAATAGCGTCGTCGATGTCCGAGAAGCGCGGATCTCCGGGCCGGCGCGTCGTGATCGCCGACGCATCGACGGGTTCGTCGGAGAACACGTGCCGCGCTGCGTTGACGCAGTAAATCCCGATATCTTGAAGCGGACCGCCCCAGTTCTTGCTGTCCAGCCTGTGGTTGCGCGTCGCGGACTGAAATCCGAACATTCCGCTGAAGTATTTCGGATCGCCGATGCGACCTTCCCGGATCGCTTCCAGTGCCGCGATCGTTCCTGCCTCATGATGCAGGCGGTAACAGGTGCTCAACAACACACCGGCCTCGGCTGCCGCCCCAATCATCGCCTCGGCATCCGCGACGCTCGTCGCCATCGGCTTCTCGACCAATACGTGCTTTCCGGCTCGTGCCGCGCGAATCGCATAATCGGCGTGGAGCGGATTGGGTACGGCGATATAGACCGCATCGACTACATCGCTGTTCAACATCCGGTCGTAGTCGTCGTACCCGACGATCGTGTCGACACCGTGGAATCTCGCGAGCTTCCGCGCGCCGTCAGGATTTCCGGAGACCAACGCGCCGATCGCCGAATTTCCTGTCTGCGCAACAGCCGGCATGAACGCCTCTTGTGATATCCATCCAGCGCCTACAACAGCGTATCTGATCATGTTTGCCTCTATGCGTTGCTCAAGAACCGTAAACGACCGGGACGACGCTCCGCTCGCGCAGAGATTGACGCGCCGCATCCAGCACGATGGCTGCATCATATGCGTCGTCGAGCGTCGACAACGGGGTCGTACCTTTCGCAACGCACTCGTTCACGAAGTAGCTTTCGACCTGAAGAAAGCTGTCCCAGTAGGTCGCGTCATCCCAGAACGGAAGTCTCGCGTCGCCAAATTTCGTGACATCCCACGGGATCACGCCGCTTCCGTCGGTTCCGATGATCTTGAAATAGACGGACCAGGGATCTCGGCTGCGATCATCGGCCGAAAAACTTCCCCACAGATTCGCGATCGTTCCGTTCGGATACTCCGCGGTGATCATCAGTTGATCGTCGGCATTCGGATCGTCGAAGTGCACATTGGAACCAGTCGCGAACACCGACGACGGGCGACCGGTGAAATACAGCATGCAGTACGCGTGATGCACCATCAGCTCTCGCATCGTCAGATCCGGCGCGCCGATCGATGCGTCATGTCGCTTGTTGTAGATCGCCCAGAAATTGACGATCCTTCCCAGTTTCCCGGAAGCAACATGCGCACGCAGTCGCCGCATGCTCTCTGCATAGACATAATTGTGGGAAGGCATGCAGATTCTCGATTGCGAACGTGCAATCTCCGCAAGCTCGCGAATCTGCGTCGCTTGCTCGCTCAACGGCTTCTCGAGCAATACGTGTTTGCCTGCCAGTAGCGCACGCTTGGCCATGTCGAAGTGCGACGCGGTATTCGTGCACACGACAACCGCATCGACCGCGTTGTCGCCCAGCAGTTCGTCAACGGTTTCGTATGCGCGTCCACCGAGCCTGTCGACGAATTCCCGCGCCTTCCTGTAAGTGCGACTCCAGCCGCCGCAAAACAACTGCGGATCCATTTCCGCGAGAGCCGTCACGTGCAACTCTGCCACGTTGCCGAGGCCGACGATGCCGATCTTCATGGGAGCACCCGATATGTGTGAAATGGTGACCGGCCGGTTTTCTCATGCCGGTCGCGTCGAGCAACCGGCGATGTCTACGGGCTGCCTGCGATGCCACGAAAGCGTGGCCGCATCTGCGATCAACTGGGCCTTCAAGCCATCGCCGGCATCCGTTCGCGGCAGTTTTCCTGCCGACACGGTGTCGACGAAGTAACGCATTTCGGCGAGATAGGCAGCGCCGAAGCGCTCGAGAAAGAACGGTTGCCCGACTGGCGACTTCCGTGGCACGTTGCACCTGAGACTCGTGAATGTTCTTGACGCGCAGTATGCCGCGCGATCCGTGGACCTCGATTCGCTGGTCATAGCCGTAGGTCGAGCGGCGCGAATTCGAGATCTGGCAGATGCGCCTCGACTTCGTCGTCAGGATCACTGCGGCCGTATCCACGTCGCCAACCTCCGCAATGGACGGCTCGACCAGCATCCATCCGGTTGCAAACACCCGCACCGGATCTTCGCGCAACAGGAATCGCGCGAGGTCGAAATCGTGAATCATCATGTCGCGAAAGAGGCCACCGGATGTCTTCAGATACGACAGCGTCGGCGGTGCCAGATCGCGAGATGTGATTGCGACCGTCTCGACATCGCCGATCTCGCCCTCGTGTACGCGGCGCGCCAACTCGCCGAAGTGCGGATCGAACCGCTGGTTGAACGCCGTCATGAAGGGCACACCGACATTCTCGACGGCTTCCATGCATGCCCTTACCCTGGCCGACGACAGGTCGATGGGCTTCTCGCAAAAAATGGCCTTTCGTGCAGCCACTGCCGCGTGAATCAGATCGAAATGGGTCGATGACGGTGTCGCGATCACAACCGAATCGATATCCTTCCCTTCGAGAATTTCCGACGCGTTACGTACTTCAACCCCGATCCGGTCGGCACAAAAGCTGGCAGCGCGCTCGTCGACGTCTGCAACCGCGACAAGCGTTGCCGACGGAATCTGCTTGATACCGAGGGAATGAACCTGACCAATGCGCCCACATCGGAGAATGCCGATCCTGATCATCTTTTCTCCCGAGTCGCACACACCTCTGCACTTCCGTGGATCGGCGTGACTACGCGTACATCGTCGGACAGTAGCGTTCGCCCGAAAACGTCACCGACGTTCCGCGCTCCATCGCAGCGACGATCTGCTCTGCGACGGACGTCGTTACATATCCATCCCAAGCATTTGCGCCACCGCTTGACGTGCCTGCTCTGATCGATCGGACCCACTCGTTGAGCTGCTTTACATAGGCAGGTCTGAATCGATCGATCCAGTTACCTGCGTAGGCCGTCATGCCGTAGCCGCCGGCATTCCTGCCAACGACTCCGGTTGACGCGGTCTCGACCGTCCCGGTTCGCCCGACAACCTGTACGTGTACGTGGTAGCCATACCTGCAATTCATGAACACCTCGGACGACACGATAACGTCACCGGCCATCTCCATCACGACGGTCAGGGGGTCACCGTTTCCGGCGCTGTAGACGCGTGCAGAAACAGGTTCGGAATCTAGCAGCCAGCGGCTTGCATCGATTTCGTGAACGAACGCATTGGTGATGGACATCGGACCGTTGAACCAGTCCGGCGCGACCGGATTGCGGTGGACGTTGTGCACGACAACCGGCGCACCGATCTCGCCGTCTCCGATCGCGCGCTTCATCTCGATGTACGGTCGGTCGAAACGACGCATGTAGCCCACCTGGACCAGCCTGCGGCCCTTCGCGAGTTCCGCGTCGACGACCGCGAGCGCCCCGGCTGCCGTACCGGCCAGCGGCTTTTCGCACAGCACCGGCTTGTCGGCCTCGATGCACTGCAGTACCAGGTCACCGTGCAGCGGGTCAGGTGCGGCAACGAGCACGGCGTTGACATGCTCGGCGCGAATCAGCGCTCGCGGGTCCGTATAGACTTTCGCGCCTCCGGCTACGGTACGTGCGCGCCCTTCGTCCACATCGCAGACCGCGACCAGCTCCGCACCCGACGTCTCTTCACTCAGAATGCGCACATGCTCCGATCCCATTACGCCGACACCGATCACTCCGATTGCCAAAGTCATCTTCTGCCTCCGATCTATTGACATGCTGTCGTTCGGATACGGCCGGGCGGCCGCATCCGGATCCTTCTCCGCTTGCCGCCGACGACGGTGATGCTTGAACGTCGGCGGCAAACGAGGAGGCGCTCGTCGAATCCGTTGCCGACGAGCCGCACCACCGATTTGCCACTCATCGAGGAAGCTCATCGTCTCCTCACGACTTCAGGCGGCCGTGTTATCCGCGAGCCGGCTGCTGGATGTGTTCCCACACGCCGCTTTGCCCCGACACGAGGATCGCATCCGCGATGCGCTCGATCTGGACACCGTCCTCGAAGTTCGGCGCGGCAGGCTGGTTCCCGGCGATGGCCTGCAGGAAGTTGTACCACTCGATCGACTTGATATCGATGTAGCCCTGCCCCATCCCGGCAACCGGCCACAGCTTGTCGCCGAACGGTTGATGCGGGCCCGAGTAGATCGTGCGGAAGCCGAACGCGTCCGACGGATCGTCCGCGAACGCCACACGCAGTTCGTTCAGGCGCTGATAGTCGAACGCAATCGAGCCACGGGTACCGTGGATTTCGAAGCCGAGCTGGTTGTGATGGCCCCACGCATTGCGCGTCACTTCGATCGTTCCGCACACGCCGTTGCTGAACTTGATCATCGTCATGGCCATGTCGTCGACGTCAACCTTGCCCTTTTCCGACGACGCCTGACCCGCCGGGCCGAAGAAACGGCCAGCCGGCAGCGGCCGCTCGGCGATGAAGGTCTTGACGATTGAGTTCACCGATTCGAACTCGCCGACGAGCAAGCGCGCCGCATCGATGACGTGCGTGCCGATATCGCCGAGAGTGCCCGAGCCGGCCTTCTCCTTGTTGAAGCGCCACGACAGCGGCGTGCTCGGATCCGCGCCCCAATCCTGCAGGTAGTAGCCGCGGAACGTCAGGATCTCGCCGATACGCCCTTCGTCGATCAACCGCTTGGCCATCTGCAGCGCCGGCGTGTGGCGATAGTTGTACGAGATCATCGTGACCACACCCGTTTCCTTCGCGGCCGCATGCATGGCTTCCGCGTCGGCTACCGTCATGGCCATCGGCTTCTCGCACATCACGTGCTTGCCCGCCTTCGCGGCGGCGATCGCGATCGCCGCGTGCGTGTCGTTCGGCGTGCAGATGTCGACGATGTCGATATCCGGGCGCGACACGACTTCGCGCCAGTCCGTCGCATGTTCGGCGAACCCGTATTGCGCAGCCGCATTGCGTGCGAGTTCGTCGTCGATGTCGACCACGACCTTGCGTTCGATTTCCACCGGCGAGCCGAACAGGATCGGCACCACGGCAGTAGCGATGGAGTGGGCCTTGCCCATGAAGCCAGTGCCCACCAGAGCGACATTCAGTTTTTTCACGGTTTTCCTCCAATATGGCTGTCGTACTCGTGACGCACTCAGCCGATTCCTTGACGCTTCCGGCATCAATTTGGTTTCTCTCCATTCACTCAGGATTCCGAATGACATGGAATGAATCTTCTATATCTTGATAATTCACGCTCGATTCAATGTCTCTTTTCGCTCCTTACTCGATAACCGCGATCTTTTCGCCCGCCGTCACCGGAAGTCCGGCTGCACCCTGGATCCGGATTCGCCCGCACTTCGGTGCGACAACACGCATCTCCATCTTCATCGCTTCCATGATGGCGACGGCATCGCCCTCCGCTACAGTCGCCCCTTCTTCCACCAGCCATTTCTGCAGCGTACCGGGAACCGGTGCGGTCACGATGTCGGCACCCGTTTCCGCCTTCACCGCGTCGTCGAATGCGCGCGGGGCACCGACGTTTGCAAACAGAGACGCGGGCAAGCCGATCGTGTGACGCTTTCCGTCGATTTCGATGAAGCTCTGCAGCAAGCCTCCGTCAGCCGGCACGACGCGTCCGGAAGGCTCGACCCCGCCGAACTCCGTTTCGATCCAGTTGGTATGAACCTTGAAGCCATCGTCGCCGGCGAAGCGCTTGTCCTCGAGCATCGCCCGATGGAAAGGCAACACCGATGCCACGCCTCCGATATCGAATTCGGCGAGCGCGCGACGGGCGCGCGCGAGAGCTTGTTGGCGCGTATCGCCGGTAATGATCAGCTTGGCCATCAGCGAATCGTACAGCCCAGGAATCTGCGAGCCGGATTCGACACCGGAGTCGAGCCGCACCCCGGGCCCCGCGGGCGGGCGAAAGCGCGTGATCGCGCCCGGTGTCGGCAGGAAGCCTCGGCCCGGATCCTCCGCGTTGATACGGAATTCGATCGCATGACCGCGGGGCTCCGGCGTCGCCGTAATCGACACAGGAAAACCATCCGCGATGCGCAGTTGTTCGATCACGATGTCGACACCGGTGGTTTCCTCCGTCACCGGATGCTCGACCTGCAACCGCGTGTTCACCTCGAGAAACGAGATGACCCCGTCTTGAGAAAGCAGAAACTCAACCGTGCCCGCGCCCGTATAGCCGGCCTCGGCACATATCCTTCGCGCCGCGTCGTGAATGCGCGCGCGCTGCTCGTCCGTGATGAAAGGCGCGGGCGCCTCTTCCACGAGCTTCTGGTTTCGGCGCTGCAGCGAACAGTCTCGCGTGCCGAGCACGACGGTGTTGCCGTGATGGTCAGCCATGATCTGCGCCTCGATATGGCGCGGACGGTCGAGAAACTGCTCGGCGTAGCAGTCGCCTCGGCCGAACGCCTCCGTCGCCTCACGGACGGCCGAATCGAACATTTCCGCGACGTCTTCGATGCGTCGGACGATCTTCATGCCGCGGCCGCCGCCTCCGAACGCGGCCTTGATTGCCAGCGGCAAGCCCACTTCTCGCGCGAAGGCCACCGCGTCCGACGCACTGTTCAACGGCCCGTCGGATCCCCTGACCAACGGCGCGCCGACCTTCGATGCGATACGCCGGGCCTGCACCTTGTCGCCGAGCGCGTTGATGACCTTCGGCGACGGGCCGACCCAGATCAGCCCGGCATCGATGACCGCCTGGGCGAACTCCGCACGCTCGGACAGGAAGCCGTAACCCGGGTGGACCGCATCGGCACCGGCGCGACGTGCGATCGCCAGAATCTTCGAGATGTCGAGATAGGTCTCCGCCGGGCGACCCGCACCCAGCCCGTACGCTTCGTCGGCCAGTTCGGCATGCAGCGAACCGGCGTCCGCGTCCGAGTAGATTGCGACCGATGTCACGTTGTAGTCGCGCGCGGCGCGAATGACGCGAATGGCGATTTCGCCGCGATTGGCGATGAGCAGCTTTTTCATCGAACGAGTTCCTTCACTTGCGGATCGAATGCGAATATCGGGTTGAATCGGATGCGGGCGCCGATCGGAATCTGCCCGAGCATGCCGAGATGATGGGCCGCGACGACGGCAATAACCGGGTACCCGCCGGTGACGGGGTGATCGGTCAGGAACACCACCGGCTGGCCACTGTGCGGCACCTGAATCGATCCGAACAACGTGCCTTCCGACGGTAGCTCCGCGTCGTCGCGCCGCGCCAGCGCCAGCTCGCCCGACAATCGCATGCCGACGCGACTCGACTCGGGCGTGACGCGCCATTCCTGCGACAGAAACCGTGCAACGCCTTCGTCGGTGAACCAGTCGGTGCGCGGCCCCGGGACGACGTCGATATCGACTACGTCGCCTTCGCGCGGAAGCGGCCGCGCGGCCGGCAGTTCCGGCTCGACGAACGTAGCGGCCTCGTCGGCCGGGACCAGGACATCACCGCGAATGACCGGCGCCGGGCCGATCCTCGAAAGCGTATCGGTCGACGCAGACCCCAACGTGCGCTCGACGATGAACCCGCCACGCAGTGCAACGTAGCTCCGCATGCCGCGGGCGGGAATATCGAGCGTGACTTCCTCGCCCGCATCGACGGCAAAAGGACGCGAGTGAGGAATCACCGTCACGCGGCCATTCGCATCGCGAACCGAAATCGGGCACAGCGCCCCCGTCACTGCGAGGGTCACCGGGCGATCGGGCACCAGCGAAAGGCCGCCGAACATCACTTCGAGCGCGGCGCGACTGCCGGGATTGCCGACACAGGCGTTCGCGAGCCGCAGCGCGGCGCTGTCTACGGCGCCGCACACGGAGACACCCTGGTCGGCCTGTCTGGGCCGCCCGAGGTCCTGATACAGCACGGGGCGATCCGCACGCGTCACCAGAATGCCGGTGCCCGAAACCTGGCGCGCCGCCGTCTGCGCCGGCCGCCCCGATACCGGAACGGCCGAACCTTTCCTCGCATCGCGGAAACGAACCCGATCGCCGGGTGCAAGCAAAGCCGCGCGTGGACGCGTCGCGTCCCACATGGGCACCTGCGTCGTGCCGAGAAGCTGCCATCCTCCGGGACAATCCGACGGATAGATCCCGCTAAATTTACCCGCGATCGCGACCGAGCCCGCCGGGATGCGCACGCGAGGCGTCCTGCGTCGGGGAACGTCGAATCCCGGATCGTCGGTGGTCATGTACGCGAACCCCGGTGCAAATCCGGTAAACGCGACCGAGTGGACCGCATCCAGATGTCGCTGGACGAGCTCGACCACGGACCATCCCAGCAGTTCGGCAACCTCGCCCAGATCCTCTCCGTCGTAGGAAACCGGGATATCGAACATGCTCCCGCCGCGCTCCCGGCGAACGGAAACGTCCAGCTGCCCGAGTCGCTCGATCAGTGCCGTGCGATCGATGACAGCCGGGTCGAAGCGAACCAGCACGGTGCGCGCGCCCGGAACGACTTCGTCGACGCCGTCCACTTCGCTCGCGAGCAGCCGGTCGAGAAGCGCCATCGTCGTTTCGAGACTCTCGAGTTCGACCAGCATGCCGGCAGTGCCGGCCGAAAGGATGCGCATCTGCTCAGACACGGTTCTCTCCCCTGCACGCGCCGGCAAATGGACGAAGCGTGACGCCACGCGCGGCGAGTTGCGTTTGCAGCACGCGAGCAGTTGCAACGGCCGACGGGTTGTCTCCGTGGATGCAGATCGACTGTGCGTCGATCGTGATGTCCGTGCCGTCGATCGCCGTCACGACACCTTCCTGCACGAACCGCAGCATGCGACGCGCAACGACGTCCGGATCGTGAATGACCGCCCCTTCCGCGCGGCGATTCACGAGGCTGCCATCCACGTTGTACGCGCGGTCGGCAAATGCCTCGCCGACGACGGCAAGGCCGGCTTCACGCGCTTGATCCGCAACAGGTGCGCCAGCGAGCACCATCAGCACGAGCGTCGGATCGAGCGCCAGAATCGCGTCGATGACAGCCGCCGCCTGATAGGTATCGTGCGCGATCGTGTTGTACAGCGCGCCGTGAGGCTTCACGTAGCGAATCGACGTGCCCGCGGCTTTTGCAAGCCCCTGGAGCGCACCGATCTGATAGATCACGTCGCCCTTCAGTTCTGCATGGGATGGCTGCATGTTGCGACGCCCGAAGCCCACCAGATCGCGATAACCGACGTGCGCGCCGACGGCGACGCCGCGCCGTGCCGCTTCATGCAGCACGGTATAGATCCCCGCCGGATCGCCGGCATGAAAACCGCAGGCAACATTCGCGCTCGTCACGATGTCGAGCATCGCCGCATCGTCGCCCATCCGCCAGGCGCCGAAGCTCTCACCGAGATCGCAGTTCAAATCAATACTTACCATGACGCTGCCCACAGGATTTCTTCAGTGCACGAACACGCGATACCGCTCGGGCGTTCGTGCTCGATTCACGCGATTTTCCGGAACTTGCTGAGCGAGACGGATTCGATCCATTGCCCCGCCCGTGCGCCGAACGCCTTCGCGAACTCGGTATTCGAATGGGTGTCGAGGGCGGCTTCGTCTTCCCAGATTTCATAAAAGACGAACTGCCCCGGCGTGTCGGCCGATTCGTGAAGATCGTATTGAATGAACCCCGGCTCCGTCCTTGCGTACGGCACCAGCTCCTTCAACGCTTCGCGCAACACGTCTTCGCTACCGGATCGGGCAACGACGGTTGCGACCACGACCAGACCTTCCTTCTTCATCTCACATTCCTCATTACGTTTGTTGATCGGCTGGCAATCGATCCCGGTCCAAACTCAGCCGAGATCGATTTCTACTTTCGACTTGATCGAATTGGCGATGAAGCACCCTTTGTGGGCTCGGTGATGCAGCCGCTCGAGTTGCGCTTGGTTCGGCTGCTTTTCGGAGGCGAAGGTCACGCGGGGCCTCAGCACGATCTCTGATACCCAGTGAAACCCGTCCGCGCTTTTCTCGACTTTCCCCACTGCATCGTCGGAGTACGAGGCGACCGCATACCCGCTTCCTTCGCAGAGCGCGAGGAAGTACAGCATGTGGCAACTCGCGAGCGCGTTGACGAGCAACTGCTCCGGGTCGGCCAGACGTTCGCTCCCGAGATAGTCGGGAGCCGCGGATACAGGGATCGTCACCGTCGGGCTGATGATCGCCCGGTGGTCCCTGCTATAGGTCCCTTCCCGCTCGTGGTGCTGCTCGATAGTCCATTCCAGTCGGACGCCATGCTCGGACATCGGTGTCTCCCGGCGAGCTTCCCCGCCAATCGGTCAATTTCCATTGCGGGCAGGCTGCGACAGCCTCGCCGCATCATTGCGCCGCAATATATTTGTTCACTCTGTTTTTCGATTGGACGCCGCCGGGTTTCACAATCGAAACCCATTCGCTCCAGCCCGTTTGCGCATCGTCGGTACGAATGCGCAACGCGCGGGAGCCGTCGCCGAATGTCAGCCATTCGATTTCGCGAGGAACCTCGGAACCGGCGCCCTCTACGGCCAGACGCTCGATCCGGTGAAAAAAATCGAGCTGTCCCTCGCGCAACACGTCAAGGTATTGCCTGCCACATTCGTCCGACGCCTGCGATGTGCCGCGATTGAGCAGGTTCGCGGCGATGTCTGCATCGAACATTGCAACGACTCCTGGCTCACACGGCCGACGCGTTCGCCGGCAAATCCGTGACGAGCATGTACCCCGGTTCATGCGTGATCGCAAAATCCGGCTTCGCCGCCTGAAGTGCCATCTGCGGCGTGACCCCGCAGGCCCAGAAACCGAGGATGTCACCGGCCTCGATCACCGGCGGATCGCCGAACTCCGGTCGGGTGACGTCGCGAATCCCGATGGTCGCCGGGTCGCCGATATGAACCGGTGCGCCGTGCGCGAGCGGAAACTGTTCCGACAGAACGATCGCCTGGATCGCATCGGCGGGCTTGAACGCACGCATCGACACGACCATCGGGCCGCGAAACGGCCCCGCGGCCGTCGTCTGGATACTCGTCACGTACATCGGCACGTTCCGGTTCGCACTGATGTGGCGAATGTCGATCCCCGCCTGCAGAATCGCGCTCTCGAAGGAGAACGAGCAACCGAGCGCGAACGTCACGAGATCGTCACGCCACAGATCGACCAGATCGTCGACCGTATCGGTGTGAATCCCGTTTCGGTACACGCGGTAGCGGGGCACGTCGGTCCGAATATCGATCGCGCCCAGCCCATCCAGCCCCGGGTTGCCGGGCTGCCCGACTCCCACCAGCGGACAGCTCTTCGGATTGATTCGGCAAAACTCGCGAAAATCATCTGCGTACGTCTTCGGCAGAATTGCCAGATTTGCCTGCATGAAGCCGTCGGCGTATCCCGTCGTCGGCGCACGCAGCTTGCCGTCGCGAATCAGCAGCCGAACCTGGTCGGCCGACATCGTCCGCGTACCTGCAGTCGATTCCATTGAAAGTACCCTTGCAGGAAGATGTTCAGTTCTCGCCGAGCGCAGCAACCATCGCACGCGCAATCGCCACATCCGCTTCCTCCGGACCACCCGACACGCCCACGCCGCCAATGACTTCGTCGACGTGCTTCACCGGCAGGCCGCCGCCGAACACGACCAGCGGGCGGGACGCTGCGCGCTCGAGCCCGTAGAGCACGGCTCCGGGCTGGACGAGTTTCATCCAGTAATCGGTAGGGAACCGCAGTGCTGCGGCGGTATACGCCTTGTTGTGCGCAATTTCGATCGTGCCGAACGCCGCGTCGTTCACGCGTGTAAACGCAACAAGGTGGCCGCCCGCATCCACGATCGATAACGACGAGCGCTGCGCCAGTTCGTTCGCCTTCGCGACGCCCGCTTCGATCGCCCGCCGTGCGGCTTCATATGTGATCTGCTTGCTCATTGGTTTCTTCCCGATTCTGTCCGGCAGTCAGTTGTACACACCACCATCGACATTGATTGCCTGCGCGGTGACGTAAGACGACTCGTCCGATGCGAGGTAGACAAACAGCGGCGCGACCTCGTCCGGCGTCGCCTGTCGGCCGAGGGGGATAGCCGTCCGAACCACCGACTCCTGCTTGTCGCGGCCACCCATGAAATCGATCACCGGTTGATTGAACGGCGTATCGATCCAGCCGGGACACACGGCATTGACACGCACGCCGTCCGGCGCGAGCTCGATTGCAAGCGTGGTCGTCAGACCGATGATGGCCGCCTTGGACGCCGAGTAGCATGCGAGGCCGGTGCCGCCGCGCTTGCCCGCGAGCGACGACATCATCACGATCGACGACTGCTTCGCGGCTCTCAGATGACGGAGCGACTCGCGCGCGAAAATGAAGTTGGCGCGCACGTTGATCGCGAAGACCTTGTCCCAGCTCTCGGTGCTGAACTGCTCGACCCGCCCGGAGAGCTGGACGCCAGCATTCAGACACAACGTGTCGATGCCGCGCATCCAATCCGACGACTTCTCGATAACGACCTTGATCTCTTCTTCGTTCGAGATGTCGGTTCGGAAAAAGCGCACCTTGTCGCCGAACCGGGATTCGAGCGCGCGCCCCTTGACCTCATCGATATCGACGACCGACACGGTCGCACCTTCGGCAACGAACGACTCCAGAATGGCGAGGCCGATATTGGCAACGCCACCGGTCAGAAGTACCCGCTTGCCTGTCAAACGTCCTGACATGACTGTTTCCTCAAGATCAGTGCGCCGATAACCGCTCCACATCGCCGAATCGGCGTCCCGCCGCCCGGCACGAGCGGTTATCGGGCGCGAAGGATGTTCTCCAGCAGCGCATCGTTTACGACCGACGCTGCCTCCATTTGCGGCATGTGGCCGACGTCCGGAATCACGCGCAGCTGCACCGTGGAAGGCAGACCATCGGCCTGCGGGACCGGAATGATGGCGTCACGCTCGCCCCAGAGCAGCATCACGGGGCAGGCGAGTCCCGCCAGCGTCGCACCGATCGTCTGAACCTGGCCGTTTTCGTCGGCGATGGTGTCGGCGATGGCGGACAACGCCTCCGGGACTCCTTCCAGCCGCTTGAACTGGAGCGTGCCCTCGACCATTTCGCTCGTGATTTTCGACGGATCGGCAAACAGCTTCCCCAGCGCGGCCTGAAGCGGACGGCGGCGCTCCGCGGCGACGAATTCGGTCACGAATGAGCGGTTGATCTCCTTGCCCAAGCCGATCGGCGCGATGAGCGTCACCGATGCGACACGCGACGGGTTGGCGGCCGCAAAGGCCGCGGCGATCGCGCCGCCGAACGAGTGACCGACCAGGTGCAGTTTCCCGGACGTGATCGCGCTCGCCGCTTCCTCGACCGCCACAGTGATCTTTCTGATCACGCCGCCACCGGAAATCGGCGTCGACGCGCCGTGCCCGGGAAGGTCCACCGCGATCGTCCGGAAGTGCTCGGCGAGCGTGCCCTGGTTGAACAGCCAGGTCGACAGGTCGCCGCCGAAGCCGTGGATGAACAGCACGGCTTCGTTGCTTTCGGGGCCGAGCTCCAGCACGTTCACGCTGCCGCCGGACACGGCGACGGCCTTCGGTGCGACCACACCGCCTGCCTCACCGTCGTCCGCATTCAGGCGATGCGCGTAGCTTGCGACGAGCGCGTCGATTTCCTCGTCGGTCGCCGCCTCATCGGCAATGACGCCGATCAGCGCGCCGACCGGCGCGATTTCACCCTCGTTGATGACGATGCGCCGCAGGATCCCGGACACGGTCGCCTCCACCACGTTGTTGACCTTCGTGGATTCGACCTCAAGGAGTTCCTGGCCGCGTTCGACCTTGTCTCCCTCCTTCGCGTG
Organism: Burkholderia sp. MSMB1078WGS; assembly: GCF_001528895.1. Classification (NCBI taxonomy): domain Bacteria; kingdom Pseudomonadati; phylum Pseudomonadota; class Betaproteobacteria; order Burkholderiales; family Burkholderiaceae; genus Burkholderia; species Burkholderia sp. MSMB1078WGS. The sequence goes on from NZ_LPDI01000045.1 coordinate 24,962, forward strand.
CCATTCGAGCACGGTGCCTTCTGTCATCGTCATCCCCCACTTGGGGATGGTGACGGCTTCAATAAACGACATGATTGATTACCCCTTCATAATCGACTTGACGGCATTCACGACGGCTTCCGGCGACGGCACGTACGCGTCTTCCAGGTTCGGTGCATACGGCACCGGCGTGTGCGGCGCCGTCACGAGCCGGATCGGCCCCTTCAGCGAGTCGAAGCACTTGTCGGCCAGCAGCGCGGAGATGTCCGTCGCGACGCTGCAGCGCGGATTCGCCTCGTCGACGATCACGACCCGTCCGATGTCCTCGGTGTATTCGAGCAGCGTGTCCTCGTCGAGCGGTGACGTCGTTCGCGGATCGATGATGCATGCCGACACACCGTCTGCGGCGAGGAGGCGAGCGGCCGTCTCCGCCACGCCGACCATGCGGCCGAGCGCAACGATCAGCACGTCTTTGCCGTCCCGCACCACCCGCGCCTCGCCGAACGGGATCGTGTACGCACCGTCGGGCACTTCGCCCACGGTGTCGTACAGCATCTTGTTTTCGAGGAAGATCACCGGATCGTCGTCGCGGATGGCCTGGAGCAGCAGGCCTTTCGCGTCGTACGGATTCGACGGGATCACGACCTTGAGGCCGGGAATGTGCGTGAAGATCGGATAGAACGCCTGAGTGTGCTGCGCGGCCGAGCGCGTGCCGGCCCCGTACGTCGCGCGAATCACGAGCGGCGTCTTGGCGCGGCCGCCGAACATGTACCGGAACTTCGCGATCTGATTCATGATCTGGTCGAGACACACGCCGGCGAAGTCGACGAACATCAGTTCGGCGATCGGACGCAAACCCGTGAGGGCCGCGCCGGCGGCCGCGCCGACGAATGCAGCCTCGCTGATCGGCGTATCGCGGATGCGCTCGGGGCCGTAGGCGTCGAGCAGCCCGCGCGTCACGCCGAAAGCACCGCCCCACGCATCCTTGACGCCGTTGGCGCCCGCGCCGCCGGTCAAATCCTCACCCATCATGATCACGCGCGGGTCACGCGCCATCTCCGAGTGCAGCGCGTCATTCAGCGCTTGACGGAACGATTTCTTTGCCATTGCTGTGGGTCCTTACAGATACTTCACGTAAACATCGGCAGTCAATGCCGAAAGCGGCGGGAACGGGGCTGCGCGCGCAGCACTCACGGCGGCGTCGATCTCGGTCTCGATCTGCGCATCGACCGCGTCCAGCTCGCCGCTGGCCACTTGCGACCCTTCCTGCACCTGCCTGCGGAAATTGGCGACGCAATCGCGCTCCTGGCGCATGGCCTTCTTTTCTTCCGGAGTGCGATAGTTGTCGGGGTCTCCGCTGTAGTGACCGTAGTAGCGCGGCACGTGAATTTGCAGAAGGCTCGGGCCGCCGCCATTGCGGGCACGATTGATTGCCTGGCCGGCGGCCTCGTAGACCGCGAATAAGTCGGTTCCGTCAACTTCGGCAGCGGGAATGTCGTAGCTCTGCGCCCGCCGCGTGAAGCTGCCGGCCGAGACGAACGAATTTGCCGTCGCTTCACCGAAGCCGTTGTCCTCGATTACGAAGACGATCGGAAGCATCCAGATCTTCGCGAGGTTGAAGCTCTCCGACATCACGCCTTCGTTCATCGCACCGTCACCCGCGAAGGCAACCGCCACGCCACCGGTGCCGAGCAACTTCGCCGTGAGCGCGGCGCCGCACGTGATCGGCGCACCGCCGGCCACGATGCCGTTCGCGCCCAGCATCCCCTTGCGCAGATCGGCGATGTGCTGGGAGCCGCCTTTGCCGCCGCACGTTCCCGTCGCACGCCCGAACAGCTCGGCCATCATTGCTCCGATATCGCATCCCTTGGCAATGCTGTGACCATGCCCGCGATGGGTCGACGAAATGTAGTCCTTGTCTGTCAGGTGTAGGCACACGCCGACGGCGCTCGCCTCCTGCCCGGCACAGAGATGGGTATTGCCCGGAATGTCGCCGGTCGCCATCTCGTCCATCACGCGCTCCTCGAAGCGGCGAATCGTTCGCATGGCGCGATAAGCGTCCACGAGCCGCTCACTGGGAAACTTCAAGGCGGACATTCCAATCTCCTTAATTTAAATAGTGTGCGTGGCTGTGCGCTTCGACGCGACGCACTCAACCGTGTTGCAAATCCGGCTCGCCCCACGAATATCGCGACAGCAGTGCCGGCATGTCATTTCAATCGTCACCGTTCAATTTCGTCCGGTCCAATTGTGATTGGCGATTTCGCGCGATCACCGGTTCTTATCAGTGCGTGAGCGCCAGTCCGCGTCCCGATCCTGGATTCACGTCGACACCAGAACCGTGCGATCGCGATCTATCGTCGGCTGCTCGCTTCAACCACCGCGAACGCACCGGTCGTTTCAGCGTTGTTGAAATTCTAGTGACGCGCCTGATGAGGTTCGTCCACCTAAAGGTGGAGAAAGAAATCGCAGCGCGTCCGCTTTTCCCGGAATAAGGCGTTCTGTGTTGAGCACCCCAGCCTTCGTCGCTATGATCGATCGAACCTTCCCCGCACCGGGGATATGCATCGTCTCGTCCGATCGCCGTTCGACATTCAGATACACGCGATCGAATCGTTTTCCCCACGCGGGTGGAGTTCGTCACATGATCGATCTTCGAAACCTGGAGACCTTTTACGCCGTCGCCCAGCTTGGGGGATTTCATCGTGCCGCGGAAAGGTTGCACACGACTCAGCCGGCTGTATCTGCACGCATCGCCCAACTCGAACAGCAACTGAGAGGACGCCTGTTCGAGCGAGACAAACGGGGTTGCTTCCTGACCATCAAGGGCCGGCAGTTACTCGTCTACGCCGAACAAATGATCTCGTTGAGCGCGGAGATGGTAGAGGCCGTAGCAGGCCGCACAGCCCTGAGCGGGACGGTTCAGCTCGGCGCGTCGGACACGATCGTGCACACATGGCTGTCCACGCTGCTCAAGCGACTCAGCGTCGAGTACCCGGAGATCACGCTCGAGGTCAATGTCGATGCCACGCCGAACCTCACCGCGGGCCTCGCCGACGGTACGATCGACGTCGCGCTGCTGATGGGCCCTGTAAACGCGAGCAACGCAGAAAATTTCCCGTTGTGCAGCTATCCGATCAGTTGGATCGTCTCGTCGGATTTCGAATGCAACTCGGGAACCCTCACGCTGAACGATCTCGCGCGGCATCCGGTCATCACGTTCTCCCGATCGACGCGTCCGTACATGCAGTTGAAGGAGATGTTCGATCGATCACATCTGCATCACGTGAGGATCTTCGGCAATTCGTCGTTGTCGTCGATAGTCCGGATGACGCTCGACGGTATCGGCATTGCGGCGATCCCGCATCACGTCGTGGCAGAGCATCTGGCAACCGGCCGGCTGCGCCGCATCGATACCGGCCACGAGATGCCGGTGATGCCGTTCACCGCCAGTTTCGTTCGCCGCGTCGACATGCCCCTGAGTTCGATCGTGGCCGCGCTCGCCCAAAACGTCGCCGCTCGTTACGAAGGGCGGTAGGCAACGCGCCTCGCTTGCTTTTCACAAGCGCAAAAAAAGCCAGGACTCGTTGAGTCCTGGCGTGTCGTGATCGTCAACCGTTCTGGCTGCGTCCCAAGCATTCGAAGACTTCGGGGCGCCGGTGCTTGAAGTATTGGGCAAGTGCCATGCCCGCAACCTGCACACCGATCAGGCAGTAGAACATCCACACGTACTGCCCGGGGTCTCCACCCGCCAGCACGTCGAAGTGTGCCGCCACGAGATAAACCAGCGCGATGAAGAATACCGATGAAATCGCCGGCGCAAGAAACGACTTGGCAAAACTCACGCCCTGTTGCCGGCCCCGACGAACGTACCAGACCAGCGACGAAATGTTGACGATGGTCATCAGGATGATGATGCCCGACGTCCCGACGCCGGAGAGTTGACCGTACAGCAGATCGGGTTTGGCGCCCATCAGGATGAACGGCATCAGCACGCATAGCACCATGACTGAGACAGTCATCGAAGCAAGATACGGAGACTCGTGCTTCACATGCACCTTGCCTAGGAAGCGAGGAAGCGCGCCGTCCGTGCCAAGATTGTGCATATAGCGCGAAAGCACGTTCTGCGTGGACAGGCTCGCCGCAAATGCGGAGGTCATCACCAGCACCGAAACGATCAGATGCAGGCTAGGGCTCACGAATTTCGCGAAGGCGTCAGGGAACATCGCCGCGGGCGTCTTGGCTGCGATCGACTGAACCTGCGGCCCGTAAGCCATGATCATCGCGTAGGCGCACAGCGTGTAGATCGCGCCGATAAAGATGACTGCACCATATGTCGCACGCGGAATCGTCTGGTCCGGCATCTTCACTTCGTCGCGAAACAACGCGGTGGCCTCGAATCCCATGAAGAACGACACGGTGAACAGCATGCAGAACGGCACGTTGGTACTGTTCGCCAGTTGGCTCGGCATGAACGGAGCGGACGCGGAAACACCTGGCATGCCACCTTTCGCCAGCACACCGAATGAAAACGCCAGACAAACGACGATCTCGAGAATCATGACCCACGTCAGCACCTTCGCGGACAGCTCCACATGAAGGTATCCCAGCATCGAAACCACCAACCAGCACGCGAGCGTCGGCCAGTACCACGGAATCGACGCGCCGGTCATGTCGTGCACGAGATCGGAGCACGACACGCCGAAGAATGATGTGACGCCGGCGAGGAGCAGGAAGTACGAGACCGCCGCGAGGATGCCGGAACCAAGGCCCGTCGACTTTCCGATGCCATAGCTGATGAACGCATAGAAGTCGCCGGGGCGCTTCACGATATTGTTGAGCGTCACATAGCCGACGGAAAACAGCAGCAGTACTAGCGTCGTCAGTACAAAGATCACGGGACTACCGACTCCGCCGAACATCAGCGCGAACGGGATGTAACCCGATACGGTCGTCAACGGGGCCGAGAATGCCAGCACGGTAAGCGCCAGACCGACGGCCCCCATGCTGCCCGACAGCTTCTTCTGCGGAGACGCCTCTATTTGAACGTCGTCCATATTCAGTTTCATCTCCATCTCCACCTCCATCTCCTTACCCCTTCAACATTTCACCAGCATTGTCGAACTTGCGCTGCATCGTGCCTCGATCGTTCGTGTGTCCGGTTCGATTCGTCGTGCGGGTCATCGTCCGCCGCCAAATTGATCAGGTCCAATTGCCATTGGCGATATTTTTCGATAAGCGCTCTTTATCAGGCGCACCAACCGCGTCCGTTCATGCAACGCCAGCCTCATGCGCCTGCAGATCAGCGTAATAGCTCGAGCGCACCATCGCGCCGACGGCCGCGTGCGTGAAGCCCATCTTGTACGCCTCTTCCTCGTACATCTTGAACGTATCCGGATGCACGTACGCGCGCACCGGCAGGTGGTGCTCGGACGGCTGCAGGTACTGGCCGATCGTCAGCATGTCGACGTCGTGCGCGCGCAGGTCGCGCATCACCTGCAGGATTTCCTCTTCCGTCTCGCCGAGGCCGACCATCAGCCCCGACTTCGTCGCGACGTCCGGATGCAGCGCCTTGAAGTCCTTCAGCAGCTTCAGCGAATGCGCGTAGTCCGAACCCGGGCGCGCTTCCTTGTACAGGCGCGGCACCGTTTCGAGGTTGTGGTTCATCACGTCGGGCGGCGCCGCGTTCAGGATCGAGATCGCGCGGTCGAGACGGCCGCGGAAGTCCGGCGTCAGGATCTCGATGCGCGTTTCCGGCGACTGCTCGCGCACTTCGCGGATGCACTCGACGAAGTGGCCCGCACCGCCGTCACGCAGGTCGTCGCGGTCGACGCTCGTGATCACCACGTACTTGAGCTTGAGTGCTGCGATCGTGCGTGCGAGATTCTTCGGTTCATCCGCGTCGAGCGGATCGGGACGGCCGTGGCCGACGTCGCAGAACGGGCAGCGGCGCGTGCACTTGTCGCCCATGATCATGAACGTCGCGGTGCCCTTGCCGAAGCATTCGCCGATGTTCGGGCAGCTCGCTTCCTCGCACACGGTATGCAGGTTGTGCTCGCGCAGGATCGTCTTGATTTCGAAAAAGCGCGTGTTCGGCGTCGCGACTTTGGCACGGATCCACCGCGGTTTGCGAAGCGGCTCGCTCGGGACGATCTTGATCGGGATGCGCGCCGTTTTAGCCTGTGACTTCTGCTTTTTCGAAGCGTCGTAGCGCCCGGATGCGCTCGTCACGGCCACCCTCTTCTCGCTCGCATCGGTCATTTTCGCCCTCCTGTCCGGCTTTCTTCCGAATGCCGGTGGTCAACAGCCGATTTGTCGGTCGAATGATCGCCACGCGGCTCTTCACTAAAACCTCATCGAAGAGCTCGCAACGTACGAATCACGTCAAGCCGGACGGTCATATCGCATGTGCCGGCAATTGATTTCATTCTAGAAATGACGCGCGCGTCCCTCGTCCACCCAAAGGATGATAAAAATCTCCGAACTTCGTCAGGCGACGGGACTGGCGATGATACGACCCCATTAATCTCGGCGTACTGTTCGAACGTCGGAACACACGTCTACCCGTGCGTCGATGCAGCCGCTTCGAGAGCCAACGCCGTCAGGATTTCGTGGATGCGTACGTCGAGCCCGCGGGCGTATGCCGCGCTGAATACGAAGTCATCCAGCGTGAGTGTTGATTTCTTGACGACGAGTGCGCCTGCCTGGATTTCGTGCCGCGCGACTGCGCCTGGCATCACAGCGATGCCGATTCTGTCGACCGCCATCTTCACGATCGTCGACAGGGACCAGTTCGCGAAGATGCGCGGGGAAGGCTTGTCCCGGGTCGCAATGGCGTCCCTCAGCGTGATGTACGGATGAGTCCGCTTCGGCAGCGTAATAATCGGGAAACGCGCCAGGGTCTCCGGCGTCAATGGTTCGTCGCTGACATCGAGGTCAAGGGACACAAGGAAGTCGACCGGATATCTGCACAGCGGCACTTCGACGAAATCGGGATCCACCACCGGCCCAGCCAGCAGAAACGCCATGTCGATCTCACCGGATTTGAGCGCATCGCGAAGCGCCGGCGTGATGTCAACCACGATATCGATGACGATTCCCGGATGTTCGCGATGCACTCGCTCGATGAACTCGGTGAGCCACATATGAACGATCGTCTCCGCGACACCCAGACGAACCACACCGGACAGTGTCTCAGGGCTCGCAATCGCGGAAATCAGTTCGGACTCGAGCGCCAGGAACCGCTCCGCGTATTCCAGCAGCGTTCGGCCACGGGGTGTCAACCGGATGGTGCGAGCCGCGCGCTCGAACAGCAGCACGTCCAGATCGTCCTCCAGGCCGGAAATCCGGTGCGACACCGCGGATTGCGTCGTATGCAGCTTGGTCGCCGCCTTATGAAAGCTATTGAGCGTTGCGACCCAGTAGAAGGTTTCCAGGCTTTTCAGATTGATCATCTGCTCTGTTCACGTCGAACATGAAGAAAATTGCTGGCCCGTATTCGGTCAGACGCAACAGGTGTTAGCGGCCATCGACCTCAGCGATTGACGAGCTGCTTCGGAAGACAAAGAGTCAGCACCACGCCGATCGCAGCCATCACCGAAATAAAGAAAACGCCGTAATCGGTGCTTCCGGTCATGTCCTTGACAACGCCTACGACATAGGGACTGACGAACCCGCCCAACCCGCCGACACAGTTTATGAAGGCGACACCGGCAGCCATGCCGATCCCGGTCAGGAACAGTCCCGGAATTGAGAACAACATCGACGTCGTGCTGTACGCACCCAAGGCTGCGACACACAACGCCACCAATGCAACGGCCGGCACACCCCGCGTGAATACACTGGTGACGAGCCCCGCGATCACGCACGAAAACGGCACGACGAGATGCCAGCGGCGTTCGCGAATTTTATCGGAGCTTCGACCGATCAGATACATTCCGAGGAACGCCGCACTGAACGGCAACGATGTGTAGAGCCCGACGCGCAAGACGTCGCCTGGCGCCAGCTGCGCGATCAGGGTCGGCAACCAGAACGAAACGCCGTACGAACAGATCGCCGAGCAGAAGCAGATGAGCGTCATTTGCCAGACCCTGCGGTTCGTCATCGTCTGCCCCAGGTTCATCCCGGCACCCTGTCCGTCGATCGCTCGACGATCCGCTTCCAGTTCGCGCTCAATCAAACGTCTGTCTCGATCCGGCAACCAGCGCGCGGATGCCGGCCTGTCATCGAGGAATACGAGCGTCAGTAACCCGAGCACAAATGACGGTATCGCCTCGATAAAGAAGAGCCATTGCCATCCCGCGAACCCATGCGCACCTTCCAGCGCCGACATGATCGCACCCGATACCGGCGCCCCGATCATGCCGGACAAGGGCACCGCCCCGACAAGAGCGCTACCATCTTCGCGCGGCGCGCGGACGGAAACCAGTATGTGAGGTACAGAATGATGCCGGGATAAAAGCCGGCTTCGGCCACCCCTAGCAGGAAGCGAAGCACATAGAACTGGGCTGGCGTCGAAACAAACGCAAAGGCCGCCGAAATCAGTGCCCAGAGAATCATGATTCGCGAGATGGTCCTTTTCGCACCGATTTTCGCCATCAGCACGTTGCTCGGCACCTCGAACAGGAAATAGCCGATGAAGAACAGGCCGGCCCCCAGCCCGTACGCCGCATCCGTGAGCCCGAGATCCGACAGTATCCGCAGCTTCGCGAAGCCGATGTTGATGCGATCGAGATATGCCATGACGTAGCACAACATCAGGAACGGCATGATCCGAAAGGCGACAGTCCGGTACGTACCCTCAGAATGCGCGCCGTCACGGACCGGGCTGGCTGCTGAATCGTATTGCATGTTCGCCTCTCTCCCTTCACATTTCGTACCGTCTTGAACGACGTACACCCGGCAATCCGCACGTGCGGGCGTCAGGATATTTCTATGGTCGCCTCTACTTCCACGGCCACGCCGGACGGCAAGGAATTGGCACCTGTCGCGATACGGGCATGCTGCCCCGCTTCGCCGAGAACGGAATAGAACAGGTCGGAAGCCCCATTCAGCACCTTCGCGTGTTCGATAAAATCGACGTTGCACTGCACAACGCCGGCCACACGAACGATGCGGACGACTCGCGAGAAATCGCCGTCCAGCATTCGCCCCCCGTGGCTCAGGATATTCAGTGCACAGAGCTGAGCTGCGCGCTGCCCGTCTTCCACGCTGAGATCAGTACCAACCTTGCCCGCATATAAAAGTTCACCGGCCAGACGTGGCCCCTGGCCCGCTATCTGAAGGTAGTTTCCCGACCGCACCGCAGGCAGATAACTGCCGCGCGGCACGCTCGCCGGCGGCAGTTCGAGACCCAGTTCGGCGAAACGCGCTTCGATCGTGGTCTGTTCCGTCATTTCAACTGCCTCCAGTCGCCGCGCTCCCCCTGCCAGTTGATCGAGTCGCCCAGCGTGCGTCTAACACTCGCGCGCAGCGTACGAAGCAACCCCTCCCATTCGACCGCGCTGATACCGTCTACAGCGGGCTCGGGTGCCATGAACATGCCGTCCACACCGCCCGAATTGACACAACATTCGATGCAGCGAATCTCGAGTTCGGGATCGTGAAACACGAAAGGGTTCTCCAGCAGCGCGGAAAGCGCAGCAATGATGCCCGTCGCGCCCCAGTTGGATACGTTCGCGACGACGAGGTGATCGGCCGCATTGACCGCCGCAACGCCGCCCCGCCCCGCGACGCCGGTCGACGCGGCCTTCGGCGAGAAGGCCGGCAGATCTGCCGCAATCACGCCCATGCCGAGCTCGTTGCCGCCATCGCCCACGCCGATATGCAGAATCCCTCGCTCCTTTCCCTGGTAGAACAAGTAATCAAGGTCGGCGACGAGCCCGTCGAGCGGGCGGCCGCCCAAGCCGTGGTAGAGCCCCAGCGCATTACAACCCGGGCGCTCGATGGAAATCATCACGGTCGGCCGAGTGCGCTCGAGCAGGTCGTCCGAAACGCGATGACTGCCTTCCTTGTCCTTAGGGACGGTCCTGATGTAGACAGGCCGCAGATACTCGATCCCCTTCACTACGCCGTCGTCCGGGAAAGGCATCGGCGCGAGCCCTGCACCGCGGCATGTCTGCACCATCATCTCCTCCCAGTCCTCGTCGATCACGATGACGGTCGGCACCCCAACGCCTAGAAAGAATGCGCGCGCCATCAGCGCGGCGCCAACCGGGCCATCGGTTTCGGGCGCACCGCCACCCTCCGGGAATCCCGTGGCGATAAGCACCGGACCGCCCTGTCGCCTTACCGTCTCGACGATTCGTTCGGCCGCGCCCATGCATGTGTAGCCCGGCTGCCGCTTCTGCAGCGCCTCGTAGATGTTGCCGATGAGCCCGACGCCCGTGTAGTCGAGCGTCATGAATTCGTCGATCGTGCGTGCGACACGTTGATACTGTTTGCTGTCTGGTTGCAGCATGGCAATTGCCTCCTGGCGGGAATGCGCTTTGGGTAAATAAATGCCGGATGGTCAGGCCAGTGCACTGACGAAGACGTCGTGGTCCACGTTACCGCCGCTCAGCACCAGCACGATGGTCTTTCCAGCTACTTCGAGCTTCCCGGCAAGGACCGCGGCAAGCGGCACCGCGCCGCCGGGCTCCACGACGAGCTTCAGTGTCTCGAACGCCGCGCGCATCGCCCGACGCACCTCGTCATCATCGACGACGAGACTCCCGGCCAGCAGCCGCTTGTTGACCGGAAACGTCAGCTTGCCGGGCGAGGCGACCTGCAGCGAATCACAGATCGATCTGGCGCCCGGGGCATTGCCAACCTGCTCACCCTTCGCCAGCGACCGTGCGTGATCGTCGAACCCCTGCGGCTCGACAGCGTAGATGCGGGCTTGCCGACAGTACGCGTTGATCGCCGTCGCGACCCCGGCGACCAGACCGCCGCCGCTGGCAGCGGCAAGAACCATATCCGGGACCGCCGAGATCGCCTGCGTTTACTGCACGATCTCGAGACCGACGGTGCCCTGCCCGGCCATCACCTGGCGATCGTCGTAAGGGGGAACGGTCACGGCGCCTGTGCGCTCCGCAATGTCCCGGCCGATTGCTTCCCGGTCGTCGGTTTGTCGGTCATAAAGACGCACGGTTGCGCCATAGGCCCGCGCACCCTCGATTTTTGCCTTGGGTGCATCCGATGGCATGATGATGGTGGCCGGCATGCCTAATCGCGCGCAAACCGCCGAGATCGCCAGCGCGTGATTTCCCGACGAAAACGCGACGACACCTCGCGGCCGCATGGCAGCCGGAATCTGCAGCACGCGATTGCACGCGCCGCGGAACTTGAAGGAGCCCGTCTTCTGAAGGCTTTCCGCCTTTACGAGCACACGGGCGCCTGCCGCACGGTTGAGCGCCTCGCTTTCGAGCAGAGGCGTTCGCACGACGAACGGGAGGATGCGCACATAGGCGGCTTCGATGTCGGCGACCGAGAAATCGCCGGATGAGGGATCGGTCATGGCATTCGTTCACGGTGAAGGACGTGAACGCATTACATCAACCACGATCGATTCGATCCAATGAAGAACAAAAATTCTCACTGATCGAAATTCATAATTGGTTCGCGGCGCACGGCAAACATTCGACGATGCGCCACGACTCATCAGCAATGCGCAGCGAACACGTTACGGCCCGATCTTCCGGCCGCCAAACGCAGCGAGCAAAAGCAAACCGGCGAGCAACGCAAATGCAAGATGCAAGATGCAAGCCAATCGCATGTGCAAAGAAGCCGACAATTGCCGGCCCGACCAGATTGCCGCCATAGCCCAATGTCGTGATCGACGAAATTGCAGCGGAAGGATCCATGGCCGTTTGCCGCCCGGCGGCAGCGAATAGGATGGGTACGATATTCGCGCACCCGGCACCGCAGACGGCAAACCCGATAATCGCGGCCGCGCCCGACGGCGAAGCGATCGCGATGGACATCCCGCCCGCGCCGACGATCCCGCCCGATACGATCACCATGCGTGAACCGAATCGGGTAATCAATGCGTCACCGAAGAGTCGACCGATCGCCATCGTCATCGCGAACGCGGTATAGCCGAAGCCTGCGCGATCCTGCGCATAAGACTTCACTGATGTCAGGAACAGCGCGCTCCAGTCGAGCATCGCGCCTTCGACGAGAAAGCATCCGATCGCAATGGCGCCCATCAGGACCACGATTCCCTGCGGCAGGATCAACGCCGACGCCGTGCGCTCGCCGGGCCCTGCCGACTCCAGGTATCGCGCGTAGCGAAACATGAGCACGGCGATGACGGCGACCATCGCACCCGCTACCCCAACCGGATTCGCGCCGGCCGACAGCATCGATCCGCCGACCAGCGAGCCCGCGATTCCGCCGACGCTGAACAAGCCGTGGAAGCCGGACATGAGTTGCTCGCCGCTTTGCCGCTCGATGAGCGTGGCCTGGATGTTCATCGCGACATCGACGAATCCCAGGCCAGCGCCGAAGATCAACAGCGTGATCGCCATCGCAGGCATGCCGGACAGCGTAGCCAGGAGCGGAAGCGATGCGCAGATCATCGCGGCGCCCGCGCCGATGACCTTGCGGCAACCGAATCGCTCGACCGCGCGCTGACAGAGCGGCATGCACCCGACAGCGCCGATTCCCAGGAACAGCAGCAGGAAGCCGAATTTCGCTTCGTCGACGTCAAGCCGCGCCTTCGCATACGGCACCAGCGGCGCCCACGTCGCGACGCTGATCCCGGCGAGAAAGAATGATGCGCGTGTTGCAACCCGTTTGTTGTTTCTGCTTGCAGTCTCGACGACCATGGTTTGGAATGTGTCCGATAAATCGGACATCTTCTGGATGAACGAATGATGAGAAGCCAGTCGTGACGTTTCCGCACCGGCCGTGACTGACAGCCGGACGCATCTAATGCAACGAGCCGGAAAATAAAAAAAGATCCCGAAATTGCTCGGGATCAAAGGAGAAACGACCCAGGATGAGGCGGAACGTGTCCGCCCCGGTCGCTCAACTATTCAGTCCTTGTGGCTGCGGCCGAGTCTTTCGAAAATTTCCGGGCGCAGGTACTTGAAGTATTGCGCCAGTGCGACGCCGACGAGCAGCACACCGATCAGGCAGTAGAACATCCACACGTACTGCCCCGGATCGCCACCCGCCAGAACATCGAAGTGCTGCGCGATCAGTACGACGAGCGCGATGAAGAACATCGACGAAATGGCGGGTGCGACCGCCGACTTGAAGAAGCTGACGCCTTGGTGCCTGCCGCTCCGGCCGTACCACACCAGCGACGAGATGCTGACGATGGCCATCAGAACGACGATCCCCGACGTACCGACGCCGGAGAGTTGCCCGTAGAGCAGATCGGGCTTGGCTCCCATCGCGATGAAGGGAATGAGCACGCAGAGCACCATCACCGACACAGTGATCGACGCGAGATAGGGCGACTCGTGCTTCGGATGAACCTTGCCGAGGAATCGTGGCAGCGCGCCGTCGGTGCCGAGGTTGTGCATGTAGCGGGCCAGCACGTTCTGCGTGGACAGCGCCGATGCGAACGCCGACGTTAGCACCAGCAGCGAGATCACGACATGGAGACGGCCGTTGACGAACTTCGAAAATGCGTCGGGAAACATTGCGGCAGGTGTCTTGGTAGCGATGTCCTGGACATGCGACCCATAGGCCATGATCAGCGCATACGCACAAATGGTATAGACGACGCCGATGAAGATGACCGCACCATACGTGGCTACCGGAATCGTCCGGTCGGGCATCCGGACTTCATCCCGGAACAGCGCGGTCGCCTCGAATCCCATGAAGAAACCGACGATGAACAGCACCGAGAACGGCACGCTCGCGCTCTTCGACAACTGGCTCGGCGCAAACGGCGCGGTTGCCGAGATGTCCGCCGCGCCGCCCTTCGCCAGCACGAAGAACGAGAAGATGAGACATACTGCGATCTCGAGCAGCATGATCCACGTCAGCACCTTCGCCGACAGCTCGACATGCAGGTAGCTGAGGATCCCGCACGCCATCCAGCATGCGATCGTCGGGATGTACCACGGGAGCACGGCGCCGGTCGTTTCATGAAGGAGATCGGAACATGACACGCCGAAGAACGACGTCACTCCGGCGAGCAGCAGAAAATACGACACCGCCGCGAGGATGCCCGAACCGAGGCCTGTCGACTTCCCGATGCCGAAACTGACGAACGCATAGAAGTCGCCCGGGCGCTTGACGATGTTGTTGAGCGTCACGTAGCCGACGGAAAAGAATAGCAGAACGATCGTGACAACGACGAACAGGATTGGACTGCTGACGCCTCCGAACATCAGCGCGAACGGGATGTAACCGGACACCGTTGTCAAAGGTGCAGAGAACGCGAGCACCATCAGCGCCAGACCGATCGGCCCCATGTTTCCGGACAACTTTTTGGGCGCAGATTTGCTTATGCGAATCTCTTGCATGTTCATCTCCATCTCCGTCCCACCTCCGTCATTATCTGAATCTTCGCCATACGAAAGCACCGGAAAATGTAGCAACGACTGGCATTTGTCGGTCTATTTCGCTACATTTGTCTCACGATTTCGCTTCAAGAGGCCTCTTTGTTCACGACAAGTGAAACGATCGTCCACCTCCAAATTGAAGCGGTCCAATTGCGATTCGCGATTTGCGCTGATCGCCAAAATTTATCAATGCGACAGTAGGCCTGCCCTGCGTCCTAAACTTAGCAACGCCGTTCGTCGCAATCGCCGCGAATCTGTTGCGCATGCCGTCACCCGCTGTCAGACAGGGCTGTGTAGCGATGGCAACCATCCGGCAGGTAATACAAGGCAAAATAACGATCAGGGATCACGCGGACATCGCCCGGTATGCCTGGGTGAAACGCAGCTGGGGTGAGACCGCACGCGCCGGACGCTGGAGAACCGATTCAGCGCGACGAGCAGCCTCGCGGCTCATCACTCGTTCTTGATGCAGACGCCCGACTGGACGAGCCGTGGAAGGAAACCAGGCAATTTTGCAGAAAGCTCGAACGGCTTTCGGGTGTGAAGGCTGCGCGTGTTCGAGAAGACCGGACGACAGTTCCATCCGGCAAAATAGCCCGACAAGACCGGATACCTGCGCGGCGAGACAGATCGCCCGCCCCTCCGTGTATCAAGCCGGGCCCGCGAAGCAGTTGCAAATACGAATCTTGTGGATCGTCAATGCCACACCCCTGGCGTTTCCCGATCGGAAATCAGATTTCCGTCACGAGTTTCTTTGCGCGCAGTACCGAGTTGGGACTCATACTGAGTTCCTCGACCCCGAGGTTCACGAACACCGGAATCATGTTTGGCCGAGACGCGGCTTCCCCGCACACGCCGACACTGATGTGCGCCCCCTTCGCCGCGTCGCATACCATCTTGATCGCCTGAATGACAGCCGGGTGCTCCGTCCTATAGAGCGAGGCAAGGCTGGGATTCATGCGATCGACGGCCATGATGTATTGCGTAAGGTCGTTGGTGCCAATCGAGAAGAACTCGACTTCCTGCGCCAGCAGATCGGCAGTGAGAACCGCAGCCGGAGTCTCGATCATGATGCCGAGCTTCGGAACCGCAAACGGCACCCCCGCTTCGGTCAGTTCCGCAGCGATCCGCTCGATGATCGCCTTCGTGCAGCGAACCTAGTCGACATCGTCCACCTTTGGTAGCATCATGCAGATGTTTTCGTGGACAGCGGCACGCAGTAGTGCTCGCAGTTGCGGCTCAAACACTTCGGGGCAGTCGAGACACATCGGGATGCCTCGCCACCCCGTCGCCACGCGTTGGAATCCGACGTGGACGTCCTCCTTGCTGGATCGATGGCGCAGCGCGCCGCTCGGCGGCGACCGCACTGCGCGCACGGTGCAACGTGTCACACATAACGCACGAATTGATCAGGCTGTGACATATCTGTCCACGAACCCGTTGCTCTGATGCGATTCGCTTGATTCACGTGATCGGCGCCGCTCGTTCCAGGCCGATCACGTCCATCCTTCGATCCGGAGCGTCGAACGCACGAGCCGCTGCTCCTCCGCTTCGATCTCGCGAAGATAGTCGACGCACTGCCGGATATGCTCGCTCGCAGCATTGCGCGCCTGGTCAGGCAGCAGCCCGGTCACCGCGTTGTAGAGCCGCGCGTGCTGACGGTCGATCTGCTTCTTCAGCGGTTCGCGATGATAGAGGTTGTTCACCGACGCGAACACCGAACTGAGCAGCAGATCGGTCAGCGACTGCAGCGTGTTGACAAGCACCGGATTGTGCGACGCCTCGCAGATCGCAAGATGGAATGCATGGTCGAGCTTCGCGCGCGCGGCCGGATCGAGATCCTGCGCATCGGCTGCGGTCATTTCCTCGTAGCGACGCCTGATCAGGATGAAGTCGGCGGGCGTGCCGCGCAGCGCGGCGAGCCGCGCGGCTTCGGTCTCGAGCATCCCGCGCACTTCGAACAGGTCGTATAGCGTGCGCGGCTGCGAGCCGAGCAGATGCATCATCGGCGAGATTTCGCGCTGCGGGGTCAAGCTCGCGACGAACGAGCCCTTGCCGTGCGTCGTGTCGATGATCCCGCGCGCGCGCAGCAGCTTCATTCCTTCGCGCACGGCCGTGCGTGACACGCCGAGCTTCTCGGTGAGCCGCCGCTCGGACGGCAGCGCCTGCCCGGCCTTGAGCACGCCGTCGACAATCAACTGCTCGATCCGCTCGGCGACGACGTCGGCGACATTGCGCGCCGGGGCTTGCCGATCCTGCTTTTCCATACTGGTATGACCACTTCGGAAGAATATCATCGATTTTCGCACAAACCCTTGTGTTGATTGGCTTTCATATCTCCGCTCGCGCCCTCCTCTAAGCCCGTCTCGAAAAACTGGTATGACCACGTCTGCGGCATCTGGACACGTCTCCTTCGCCCGCCAAGAATGCGGTCCATCCGGCGCGCCGCGCATCCCGCGGCCGCCTGCATGGTGGAGTTGGTGGAGACGGAGACACACGATGAGTTTCGCCTACGACGAACGAATCGACGGCCCGCTGGCGACCGTCGATCGCGACACACTTGTCGCCGCACTGCATGCGGCGGCACCCGGCCTCGACGTACTGCACGAGCGCGAGGCGCTCAAACCGTTCGAATGCGACGGCCTTGCCGCGTACCGCACGGTGCCGATCGCGGTCGTGCTGCCCGACACGGCCGAGCAGGTACGCGCGGTGCTGCGCGTCGCGGCCGCGCACGGCGTGCCGGTGGTCGCGCGCGGCGCGGGCACGGGCCTGTCGGGCGGCGCGATGCCGCTCGAAAAGGGCATCCTGCTCGTGATGTCGAAGTTCAACCGGATTCTCGGGATCGACGCCGATGCCGGCATCGCGCGCGTGCAGCCCGGCGTGCGCAACCTCGCGATCTCGCAGGCCGCGACGCCGCACGGCCTCTACTACGCGCCCGATCCGTCGTCGCAAATCGCATGCTCGATCGGTGGTAACGTCGCCGAAAACGCGGGCGGCGTGCACTGCCTCAAATACGGGCTGACGGTGCACAACATCCTAAAGGTCGAGATCCTGACGATCGACGGCGACACGCTGACGCTCGGCGCCGACGCGCTCGACGCCCCTGGCTTCGACCTGCTCGCCTTGTTCACCGGCTCGGAAGGGATGCTCGGCATCGTCACGGAAGTGACCGTGAAGCTGCTGCCGAAACCGCCGAGCGTGAAAGTGCTGATGGCGAGCTTCGACGACGTCGCCGAAGCCGGTGCCGCCGTCGCGCGGATCATCGGCGCGGGCGTGATCCCCGGCGGCCTCGAGATGATGGACAACCTCGCGATCCGCGCGGCCGAGGATTTCATCCACGCGGGCTATCCGGTCGACGCGCAGGCGATCCTGCTGTGCGAACTCGACGGCTCGCCCACCGACGTCGACGAGGACGCCGAACGCGTCGCCACGCTGCTGCGCGATGCCGGCGCGTCGGAGATCCGCGTCGCGCGCGACGAGGCGGAGCGGCAGCGCTTCTGGGCCGGCCGCAAGAACGCGTTCCCCGCGGTCGGCCGCATGTCGCCCGACTACTACTGCATGGACGGCACGATTCCGCGCCGCGAGTTGCCGCGCGTACTCGAAGGAATCGCCGCGCTGTCCGCCGAATACGCGCTGCCGGTCGCGAACGTGTTCCACGCGGGCGACGGCAACATGCACCCGCTGATCCTGTTCGACGCGAACCGCCCCGGCGAACTCGACCGCGCGGAAACGCTGGGCGGAAAGATCCTCGAGCTGTGCGTCGCGGCGGGCGGCAGCATCACCGGCGAGCACGGCGTCGGGCGCGAGAAGATCAACCAGATGTGCGTGCAGTTCAACGCCGACGAGATCACGTTCTTCCACGCGGTGAAGGCCGCGTTCGATCCGCAGGGCCTGCTCAATCCCGGCAAGAACATCCCGACGCTGCATCGCTGCGCCGAATTCGGCGCGATGCACGTGCATCACGGCAAGCTGCCGTTTCCCGAACTGGAGCGCTTCTGATGCGACGCGAACGCGAACCCGAATCGATCGACGACAGCGCGGCGCTCGTCGCGCAGGTCGACGCCGCGATCCATGATCGCCAGCCGCTGCATATCCGCGGCGCGGGCACGAAGGCGTTCGTCGGCCGCGCCGTCGAAGGCCGCACGCTCGACGTACGCACGCACCGCGGCATCGTCGCGTACGACCCGACCGAGCTCGTCATCACCGCGCGCGCGGGCACGCCGCTCGCGGAACTCGAGGCGATGCTCGACGCGGCCGGCCAGATGCTGCCGTGCGAGCCGCCGACGTTCGGCGGCTCGGCCACCGTCGGCGGGATGTTCGCGGCCGCGCTGTCGGGGCCGCGCCGCCCGTGGGCCGGCGCGGTGCGCGACTTCGTGCTCGGCTGCCGCGTGATCACCGGCCACGCGAAACATCTGCGCTTCGGCGGCGAGGTGATGAAGAACGTCGCGGGCTACGACGTGTCGCGGCTGCTCGCGGGCAGCTTCGGCTGCCTCGGCGTCGTGACGGAGGTGTCGCTGAAGGTGCTGCCGAAGCCGCGCGCGACCGCCGATCTGGCGCTGTCGCTCGCTGCCGCCGAAGCCGTGCAGCGGGTCGCCGGATGGCGTCGCGCGGGGCTGCCGCTCGCGGGCGCCTGCCACGCGGACGGCGTGCTGCGCGTGCGACTCGAAGGCGGCGACGGCTCGGTGAAGGCCGCGCGCGACGCGATCGGCGGCGAGCGCATGGATGATCGCGACGACGGGTTCTGGCCGCGGCTGCGCGACTTGTCGTTGCCGTTCTTCGACGATCCGCGCCCGCTGTGGCGCGTGTCGGTGCCGGCCGCCGCGCCGCTCGATTCGCTCGCCGGCGCGCTGCTCGTCGACTGGGGCGGTGCGCAGCGCTGGCTGAAAACCAACGCCGCACCGGCCGACGTGCAGCGGTTCGCCGCGCGGTGGGGCGGCCACGCGACCTGCTTCACGCCAGGCACGACGTCCGAGCCGTTCCAGCCGCTGCCGCCCGCGCTGCTGCGCGTGCATCGCCAGTTGAAGGCGCAACTGGATCGGCATGCGATTTTCAACCCCGGCCGCCTGTACGCAGACGTCTGAACGCCAACCCGACTTCGAACCGCCGATGCAAACTAATCTCAGCGAATCCAGCAAGGCCCTCGACCGGGCCGACGAAGCGGAAGCGATCCTGCGCGCGTGCGTGCACTGTGGCTTCTGCAATGCGACCTGCCCGACCTACCAGGTGCTCGGCAACGAGCTCGACGGGCCGCGCGGACGCATCTACCTGATCAAGCAAATGCTCGAAGGCGAACCGTGCGGCGAACGCACGCAGCAGCATCTCGACCGCTGCCTGACCTGCCGCAACTGCGAGACGACCTGTCCGTCCGGCGTGCGATATCACACGCTGCTCGACATCGGCCGCGCGGAAGCCGAGAAGCGCGCGCGGCGTCCGGCGCGCGAGCGCCTGCTGCGTGCCGGCCTGCGTCACGTCGTGCCGCGGCCGGCGACCTTCGCCGCGCTGCTGAAGGCCGGCCGCGCGCTGCGCCCGCTGCTGCCCGGTACGCTGCAGGAGAAGATCCCGGCCGCGGCGCCGGCCGCCACGCCGCGCCCGCCCGTGCGTCATGCCCGGCGCGTACTGATGCTCGAAGGCTGCGTGCAGCCCTCGCTGTCGCCGAACACGAACGCGGCCGCCGCGCGCGTGCTCGACCGGCTCGGCATCAGCGTGACGCCCGCGCGCGAGGCCGGCTGCTGCGGCGCGACCGAATATCACCTGAACGCGCAGGATGCCGGGCTTGCACGCGCTCGCCGCAACATCGATGCGTGGTGGCCCGCGATCGAGGCCAGCGCGGAAGCGATCGCGCTGACGGCGAGCGGATGCGGCGCGTTCGTGAAGGAATACGGCGATCTGTTGCGCTCCGACCCCGCCTATGCGGACAAGGCGCGGCGTGTCAGCGCGCTCGCGCGCGACCTCGCGGAAGTGATCGCGGCCGAACCGCTCGACGCGCTGGCCGATGCGACGCCGCGCCGCGTCGCGGTCCACTGCCCGTGCACATTGCAGCATGCGCAGCGGCTCGGTGGCGCGGTGGAGAGCATCCTGACGCGGCTCGGCTTCGATCTGACGAATGTCGCCGACGACCATCTGTGCTGCGGCTCCGCCGGCACCTATTCGCTGACGCAGCCCGAACTCGCCACCCGGCTGCGCGACAACAAGCTCGACGCGCTCGAAACCGCGCGGCCTGACCTGATTGTCACGGCCAACGTCGGCTGCCAGACTCACCTGAACGGCGCGGGCCGCACGCGCGTGCGCCACTGGATCGAGCTCGTCGACAACCGACTCGTCAACTGACCGCTGATTCCGGAGGAACACCATGAAAACGAAGCCCGAACTCGAACTCGCCGACGTCGAACGCATGCTCGGCGCCGCCCGCGCGGAGGCCCACTTTGAAGTTTGTAGATACTGCTAAAGGTGTCCGTTCGAGCGCTCGCCGTCTCCGTTTATTCTACTAACGTTACCGCCGATAGCTCCTGAACATGCTTGTCGCTCGAAAGCGGCTAATCACACGCAGCCGTAGACAAAAATAATGTTGTCACCGTTTGCGAAGTAAAAATGTCAGTTCGCCAGCCTTTGATGTCTGAGAGGTGCGAAACGCTCAAGAATTCATGAGGTTACGGGCCGCGCATTAAATTTGTCACCGGCCGGCGCATTGCGAAGTGGATTGTCAACTCCGCAAGGTCTCGAAGAGCTCCATGCGTTCGCCGAATCGGGAGTTTGAAGCAGTGATCATGCTATTGTGACGATGGCTTATCTCATCATCATCGATCGAAACCCGACTCCGCCTCCCCGTCGTTCGACCACGCTATCCTGCCGCAGGCGTTGGAATCGGCGAATGCTTGGCGCTGGCCACGAAGCGCTGCAGTTGCTCCCACGCCTCCAGATAGCGGAACTTGGGCACGGCCGCCAGTTGTTCGTCGTGCAGCACCAGCACGCGTTCAACCGCGACTTGCTCCCGCTCGAGCAGCAGGCACGGTTCATCGTGCTCGATGCGCTTGATGCACGCGTTGAGCGCAGCCTCGGCATGACGATAGAGTTCGAGATCCGCGCCGGACGCGGTCGCGCCTCGCATGAAGTACGCGAGGTAGACGATGCGTATCAGGCAGCAGAGTTGGTCGAAGTCACCGTGGCCGGCGCGGGCGGTCGCAAGAGCGAGATGGTTTTCTAGCGAAAGCGCGCGCACCTTGGCACATGACAGTGGCAACAACATCTCTTTCGTGCGTGTCAGCCGCCTGGGCCGGGATAGAGCTCGCTTTTTCATCGATAGAAACGGTTCGTTCTTGCAACGCACTCCGCGTATGCATGGGGCGAATACACCCTACTCGGTACCGGCCACAATGTGCAACTGCCCGTTGTGGTCAACGACCTTGCGCCGCATGGAAAACGACCGACCATATCCGCCACACGACCAGCCGCGCTGTCCGTATGCTGTGCGTCCCACGCGACCGCAGAACGGGCATGGTGTCGTCTCGGTAGGTTCGACACCCACCTGAATTCGTGCGGACAAGCTGCTGTCGGGCTCCAGTTGATCCGCGAATTCCGAGAACATCTTGCACCATTTCCGGATCATGCCGTGACGGGTGCCAACGAGCTCTGCCACCTGCATGACCAACAGCGGCAGAGACAGGTGGCGAATAAAAAGACGCATGCGGTCGAGCGAGTTCATTTTCGTATTGAGGAACGGCATGCCCCGTCGCCTGGTGAAGCGCTGCCGGCAGTGCGTGCACATGAATCGCGGGAACCCGCCGTTCGGGCAGACCAACGGCGAGGCTATTTTTTGCCGCGGATACGCGCCGAACTTGCGCAAGACCAGGGAGGCCGTCACGGTCCCTTGTTTGATCGACGCGGCCAGGCGGAGTGCCTCATCAGATTCGCGTTCGATGATCTTCTCGCTGATCGAAGATCGAACTGCCGATCAGCGCGGCCAGAGCCGGCTAGCTAGTCGGACGCCCTCCCAGGCACGTACAGATTCTTGTTAGCAAGATCGGCGCGACCGCGTTTCCGACGAACGGACATAATCCGAACACGTGCACGTTGCGTCTGCGTTCCCCAGTATCGATCCGATGGAATCTCGATGGCACCGAATGCATCATGTTCGGTTCGCGATGGTGTGGTCATAGCGCGTAATCAGTTTCATGATTGAGTTGAGCACAGCGTTATATCGCCGCGCGCCGCAGAGCAGGGGCATTCAAATCAAGGTGTGTTTCGGGCGCCGTTCAGCGGAATTCCGTGAGGATCCGGATATGCGTCGCTCATGTCTCCAGGCAGCAGATTGCCGTCGGCAAGGCCCTCGTCTGCCCGTGCGGTTTCAGGGTAGCGTTCAGGGTGCAGATGCCGCTCCGCGATGGTCTCGTCGAATGTCCGCGACCACTTGGCGATCACGACCGTCGCGAGGCTGTTGCCGATGGTATTGCAGGTGGCGATGGCCATCGACATGAAGCGATACACGCCGAAGATCAACGCCAGGCCCTCCACGGGCAGAATGCCAGTCGACGTGACAGTTGCCGCAAATACGACGAATGAGCCGCCCGACACCGTGGCCGCGCCCTTCGACGTTAGCAGCATCAGCAGCAGAATGCCAATCTGATGGTCCAGCGTGATCGGCACGCCGTAGGCATGAGCGATGAACATCACACCCATCGACATGAAGATCGACGTACCGTCGAGATTGAACGCATAGCCCGTCGGCAACACCAGCCCGACGGTTTGCTTCGCGCAACCTAACCGTTCGAGTTTAATTAGCAGGCGCGGCAAAGCGCTTTCCGATGAGGCAGTGCCGAGCACGATGAAGATCTCATCCTTAATATAACGCAGAAAGCGCCACAGCCTGAATCCCGCGAGCTTCGCGATCACGCCCATCACCACGACGATGAACAGCACGATCACGGCATAGAAGCTCAACACGAGCTGCGCGAGCGCGATTAGCACCGCCGTGCCGTTGCTTCCCACCGAGAAGGCGATCGCGCCGAGCGTACCGAGCGGCGCGAGCTTCATCACGAGATTGATGAACGAGAAGAGCACTTCGGAGATGAGATCGAGCCCTTCGTTGATGCGCACGCGGCGGCGCTCCGGAATGGCTAGAATGCCGATACCGACCATCACCGCAAGCACGACGACTTGCAACAGCTCGCCTTTCGCGAACGCCCCGATGAAATTGTCCGGAACGATATGCATGACGAACTCGGTGAAACCCTGCGGTGCGGCTTTGGCCGCGACCGCGGGCACGGCGCCGACGGTGACGGACGTCATCGCCTTGCCCGTCTGCAGCAGATTGCCAGCGAGCAATCCGAACGCGAGCGCGATCGACGAGACGACTTCGAAGTAGACAATTGAGCGCCAGCCCACACGACCCGCGCTCTTTACGTCCCCCGCCGAAGCAATACCATGCACGATCGTCAAGAACACGAGCGGCGCGACGCCCGCCTTGATGAGTGCGAGAAAGATATCGCCGAGCACCTTGAGTTGGGCGCCGAACTTCGGGAACAACAATCCGACCACAATGCCGATGACGAGTGCCAACAGCACCTGCATGCCGAGCTTGCGGTACCACGGCAGCTTCTTCTTCGCTGCGACGTTTGCGTCGTGGTGTGATGCGTGTTCGTTATGCATCGCGTGCTCCTCCATGTCCTTTACGTTCAGACTTCGCTCGACAGCGCGATGGCCCGGTCCACCATCTGCCGTGCGAGACCGAGATAGTTCGCAGGGTCGGTCATGCGGTCGATTGCTGCGCGGTCGAAGTGCTTCGTGACTTCCGGCAGGGCAGCGAGCGCTTCCGCGAGCGTACCGCCATGCTCGTTCACCGTGCGGCATGCGTCGTACACGATGTCATGCGCCTGCTGACGTCCGGTATAGGGCGCCATGCTCATCATGACGGCTTCCGCGACGATCAAACCCTTGCTGATGCCGAGGTTGTGCTTCATGCGCGCTTCATCGACGATAAGGCCACCGAGCGCGAACTTCGCCTGATGCAACGCGCCCGCGGTGAGGATGAAGCCTTCGGGAATCGCAATCCACTCGGCATGCCACGGGCCGGTCGCACGCTCGAAGTCCTGGACCATCGCGTCGATCATCAGGCCGGCGTGCTGGCGCACGGCCTTCGCCGCCGCGAGCATGAGTTCGCTGGAAATGGGATTGCGCTTCTGCGGCATAGTGCTGCTTGCGCCGCGTCCCTTCACGAACGGTTCGTACACTTCCGCGAACTCGGTGGACGCCATGATCATGATGTCGAGCGCGATCTTGCCCAGCGAACCCGTGACCAGCGCGAGCAGGTTCACGGCCTCGGCGAAGCCGTCGCGCGCGACGTGCCATGTCGTTGCGGGCACGCCGAGTTTCAGTTCCTCGGCGAGCGCCTTCTGCACCTCGAAGCCCTTGTCGCCAAGCGATGCCAGCGTGCCGGCCGCGCCCGCGAATTCGACGACGGCCACGCGTTCGCGCATCTGCGCAACCCGCTCCTGATGACGATCGAACATTGCGAGCCAGATCGCGACCTTGTAGCCGAACGTAACCGGCAAAGCTTGCTGCAAGTGCGTGCGGCCGGCCATCGGCGTGTCGCGATGCTTCTTCGCCAGATCCGCGAGAATCGTGCGCAGCTCGCGGATATCGCCATCGATCGAATCGAGTGCGTCGCGCACTTGCAGCGCGACCGCCGTGTCCATGATGTCCTGCGTCGTCGCACCCCAATGCACGTAGCGGCCCGCTTCCCCGCACATCTCGACCAGTTGATGCACAAGCGGCAGGATCGGATAGCCGACGATATCGGTCTCTTCGCGCAAGTGATCGAAATCGATGCGCTCGATTGTCGACTCACGCGCGATCACGTCGGCTGCATCGGCGGGAATCACGCCGACGCGTGCTTCTGCTTTCGCCAACGCGACCTCGACGTCGATATAGCGTTGAATCAGCGCGCGATCGGAAAACAGCGCGCGCATCTTGGCGGTGCCAAAGGCGTCACGAAACAGGATGGAGTCGACCACGGTGCTGGCCATCGGAACGGCGACTTTTGTCATTACGACCTCAGGAATTTCGAACGAAAGGGGCGGACGGCGCGAAGACTAGCTGGCAATAAGTCCGGACATATTTAGGTTAATATGTGCGGACATATCGAGACAAGCTATGATTTACCCGTAGCGAACAGAACAAGACATTTGCCGAGACAAGATGAGCATCAGACCCCACTTTTCGGAAATCGCGCGCGACCTTACTGAAGCTATCGCTTCGGGGCGCTATCCCGTCGGCAGCGTCCTTCCGACCGAGCTGGAATTGCGGGATCACTACCGCACGAGCCGTCATACGGTGCGCGCCGCGCTGCATGAACTCCAACAGTTGGGTCTGGTGTCACGCCGCAAAAACGCGGGAACGCGCGTCGAGTCATCGCGCCCCAGGAATCAGTTCCGGCCGACGCTTGCTTCTGTGGACGATCTGGCCCAGTTCGGCTCCGAACATCTGCGGCTCGTACAATCGGCAGAGGTGGTCGTCGCGGACCGCGACCTCGCCAAGACGCTGCAATGTGCTGAAGGGGCGCGGTTTCTGCGCATATCGAGCCTGCGTATCGATGGAGGAAAGAGCCGTGCGCCGGTCGGATGGACGGACGTATATATCGCGCCCGACTATGCCGACGTGGCGGATATCGCACGCGAACAGCCCGGCAGGTTGATCAGCACCTTGATTGAGGAGCGCTACGAGCACAGCATTACAGAGATCCAGCAGGGGATCCAGGCGGTGTTGGTTTCGGAAGAGATGGCAAAGCGGCTGAGCGTAGAGGCGGGAACGGCGGCCCTCGAGATCGTTCGGCGCTATCTGGACTCTGCGGGCAAGAGTTTCGAAGTGTCTGTCAGCATCCACCCCGCCG
The DNA here is from genome assembly GCF_001528895.1 of Burkholderia sp. MSMB1078WGS. NCBI lineage: Bacteria > Pseudomonadati > Pseudomonadota > Betaproteobacteria > Burkholderiales > Burkholderiaceae > Burkholderia > Burkholderia sp. MSMB1078WGS. The sequence goes on from NZ_LPDI01000045.1 coordinate 51,326, forward strand.
AAAGATTTTCAGTCGCGATGCGGCTCAAGCGGTCGAATACATGACGGATTTCATAGCCCACACGAACATGCCGCCGTTCGAGCACTGCCCGGTGCGGGGATTGGTGAACTGCGCCGGAGATCGACGGCTGGCATCGATGGTGTCCCCGGATGCACGCTGCATCTCGCGGATCGCGTGAGCCGGTAAACCCCGGGCAATTGCTGTCGCCCCGGCTGTCCCATACAGCCGCCGTTCGAAGACTGGTCCACATCCGATACCGGCCATTCAATCTCTGCAGTGTGACCGGCGGGAGAGCCGCGCGCAGAGACACTCGAATCGCCCGTTGCGAGCGCTGAGCGTACGAAAAAATCCGTTTCTTGAGCCCCCCCTGAAGCGCGTATTTTGTCACCCCCTGTAACCCGCCGGCTTCTCTTTGACTTTGAAATGTCTACAGCAACTGCAGCACGTAATCACCATTGCCAGTTACCGCCAATTCCAATGCAGTTTTGTTCTCGAAGGCCGCCAAGGGAGCTTGGCTGATCCACCTGAACACCGCATTGTGGTCAGATACAATCTCGTACGCGGAGGTTGCAATTTCCCGGACAATGCCGGTCGAGATAGTACCAACCGCCTCGGCAGATTCGGTCGAGGAGGCGGCGATGCTATCGGCAAGCGGTTGGCACATATCGCTAAGTCCTAACGATTAGTAATGGCGCTCGTGACCCGATGTGGCAACTCCCACAGTGGCACCCGCGGCCGCGCCTAGCGCCGCCCCTTGCGCCAGATTACCGCCCGTCAGAGCGCTGATGGCCGCCCCCCCCCCAGCCGCACCGATAAGCGCCCCTCTTGCACCCGAGCGAGCTGTGTGAGAGTCAACTACGCACCCTGCCAGCAGTGTGGCGATAGTGAGTGCGCTGAGCAGTTTCTTCATTTGTTCCCCAATGAGTTGAGCGACGTGGACGGTCGCAGTTGTTTAACGATAAACGATAATATAATATTGATTATCATTAATTTTCAAGGTAGAATTGTGTGACAGTTGGTTACAACATGGGCTTCCATGTGATGATTGCATCTTTAAATGGGGGACGGACAGGTGGATAACAAGACGGAAGAGGAGATCGCCAACGGTGGCAACTGGCACGACTCAAATCTCAGACCGATCACGTGGATGTTTGGCGCATGGGCGGTCTACTCGATAACTTTTCAGCCAGTACAGGCAGCGCTCGGTCTTGTCAATTCGACATGGAAGATAGGCGGTGGCCCAGGGATCCCCTACCTCCACTTTCCTGCATTGACGTTGGCGATCCTGATTGGCTCATGCCTGGCCAAGCTGACTGTCATCGTCGTGGTCTATAAGTCACTGCGACTGACTTTCGGCAACGCTGAGCAGAACAACAAGTTGTTGTCGCTTCGGAACGCCCGTGCCCTCCGGCGGGTTGGACGTTTATTGCTCACATTTTCGGCACTTGATCTATTCACCTTCCCGGCAGCCTACCTGTCTTTGGCACTACTGGATCCCAGAGTACATTTCGAAGTATCGGTTTTTTTCTTTTTGGCACTTGTGACACCGCCTGACAAATTAGTTCTTGCGGGCTTGGCACTTGGTAGCGCGGAGGTATTGAAAAGAGGTGCGGCCTTGGACGAAGAAGCCAACCTGACGATTTGACCATGGCCATAATTGTCAACCTTGATGTCATGCTGGCGCGGCGTAAGCTGAGCTTGACTGAGCTTTCGGAGATTGTCGAGATAAGCCTTCCGAACCTGTCAGTGCTTAAGACTGGTAAGGCTCGCGCGATTCGCTTCTCTACAATGGAAGCACTTTGCGAAGCGCTTTCTTGTCAGCCGGGGGATTTGCTCGAATATGTACCCGACGGTACACCTGATTGAATGTCTAGCGTATGGCTACGCCCATTCGCAACGCGCTGCCCACTAGACATCATGTATGGACCTGCCACACCCCAAGGTATGACGCCGCCTCGAATCCACGTACAGCAAGAAGTTTGATAACTTTTTTGTCGGTATGGAGAAGAGCATGGCAGAGAACGCGATACCGAGACGGCAGTACACGATGGAATTCAAGGTTGAGGCGGTGCGGCTCACGACTAAAGATGTCCACGACCGTCAGGGCTCGCAGGCGGGTATGCTTCCTGATCGCTTGCGCCACAGCCGCTCGACGAGCACGATGTTCCGCCAGCTTCCCTTACTGCCCATCGACGGCCGGATGCCGTATAGGGTGAGCGTACTGTTGCTGGAGTCGCCCTATCGATGCGTATTTTGCGGCGCAAGTTACGGCGGGGATAGTCGGTCGCCCGTTCGAGCCGGCTCGATGTGGCCGAAGCATTGCATTGGGCTTTACGCGGTGGTATTGCGAGCGGGACCCGGGATAGCAAAAGAGCGGGGCTCGTTTGGCGGACGAGGGTATTACTTGATAATTCAAAAAGACTACCCGAAGACATCGTTGCGTCATATCTGGATCCGGTTGAAATGATGTCCATAAACACCATTTCAACCGTTTTTTCGGGTGATTTCCCGTTTCTGGTATTAATTCACCAATGCTTTGGCGAGGGTATTTCTTGAAACGCCAAGGCCGACTGCAGCGCCCAGCCCACCTTGGATAAATTGAGGGTCTTGTGAGAGCTTAAAATTATCCCCAACAAAATACTTCTTGGCTTCTGAGTCGCCCTTCCCGGCGTAAAGAATCCATGCAGTTGAAATTCCGGCAAATTCATCCTGATAAATTGGGTGAACCGGACTAAAATGAGTCGCTGTTGTTGCCGTTGCTCCCCACGCGGGAACCTGTTGTATTGTTGGGAGCTCCCAAATATTTGGCCATGTGATTGCAGGAACCACAGTATCTGCTGCTCCTGTAAGCATAAGTGTTTTGGTCGTAACTAGCGATCCAAGCGCAAGCGGCCCGGGCTCGATCGGAAGTGCGCCCACAATATTGATACTGTTACTAATAATTTTAAGGGATCCTATTGGTAGGCTTGCGGTCTGCAGTGTTGCTTGTGCTCCTGCCGAGTGTCCGGCAATGACAGTATGCGACAAATCAATTTTCCCGAACAGGGGGGATGTAGGATCATTATTCAGCTTAGATAGTTCATACAAGCCAAGAAGGTGCATGGCAGGGGTCGAGTTGATAAAATCACCAACCGTGAACACTACAAAGCCATAGCTCGCCCAAAGTCTCAGGAGATCATTATATTGGCCGGTATTTGACAATATTCCCCCAACAAACACTACTGCCGGCACATTACTTAAATTAGCGATGTCCGTGGGGTAATATACTGCCGTACTGACTGGGCTCGAGAATCCATACGGAAAAGCTGTCCCGCAAGTCAAATTTGGGGCGGAGGCAACAATTTTTGCAATTATTCCGAGAAAGCCACGGCAATCGCTAACGACTGCATTTGTGGCAATGTCAAACGGTCCTTGCTGCTTTGCATATTGTTCGTTTGCCAAGCCGACCGCTTGGAAAAGCTCTGAAGCACCACTATATGCTGGAGAGATTAGGGAGAAAATAATTAATATTTCAAGAATTAGCCTTTTGTAGTATTTTGCGCGTAGCATAATTGACCTCGCGTGATGTCAAATGGTGATTTGTGGAATCGATGTGCGAATGGTGCTGAATTGATTGAGTCCCTCCCATGTTTGGTGGAAGCCGTTGGTTTAATTCTTAATTTTTCACTCAATGACGATTGGCAATTTTAAATATTATGTTTATCTATAACTTAAGTTACACATGTGTAACTTGCAAGTGGTTTGCTTAGAGCCGAGGCTCTATTCATAAAGTCTTCAGCAAACCTTATTGTCACGATAGCTCGATCAGGTTTCTACATCTGCAATACGCCAAGAATCCCCTCGGAGGAGCGCTCACGCTAGGAAATGCTCGAAGAAATTGTGAATCGTGAACTCATTAAACCCCGTGAGCGCGAGGTCAGGAGCCGCGCCTTACCAACGAAATCACTCATTCTGGCGAGCGCGATCTGCGCCCGGGCGGAGCTCGGTCGCAGATTCAAGTCCTGTATGCCTTCTTCAATAAGTATCGCGGCCCCTTCCTGAGGAGTCGATCGGAGATGCCTTCGGGATTGCCCAGCCCGGTTACCGACGTTATGCGCGCAGCCTCGCGATCCTTCTATCCGCGGCGTCCCCGCCAACGCGATTGGATTCTGCAACCGCAACTCAAGATTTTCTGGCTGACCAACATGCAGGTCTATGGTGTGCCAAAAGGTCTAGGAGCAGATCAGCTCGGAATGTGTCATGGTCGTACGCCGTTCGTTCGGTGCGTGATGAAGCTGCAGGGTCGTGAGACGCAATTCTCGGCAAACGAGTTCGCACGTTAACTCCCGATACGAGCGCGCCGCACCAGCTACGACATCGGGCGCACGTTTCCGCCTGGAGCAGACCATGGCCTCGTAGACGACGGGGGTAAGGTAGTCGATCGAGGTATGCAGGCGTTGGCGATTGTAATCGGGTCGACGATATCCAGGCGGGCGTGGGCACGCGTTTCGTAGTGGTTCTAATAGACTCTCTCGACCTTCAATATCTTGAAGAACCTCTCCATCGGTGCGTTGTCCCAAGCGTTAGCACGGCGGCTCATTGAGACGTTTATCTTGAACGCAGCGGTCGGCTCCGGGACGCGCGACTGGCATATTGACTGCCGCAATCGGAGCGCAGCAGCTATCCCGGCGGCGGTTTGCGTTACCAGCAAGCGCTGCGCAACGCCTGACAGACCAGATCTGCGTTGATCCGCTCTGACATCGACCAGCCAACGATGCGCCGGCTCGCCAGATCCAGGATCGCTGCCAGATACAACCAGCCCTCGCCGGTCCTGACGAACGTGATGTCGCTGCCCATGTCTGATTGGGCCGCCAGCCGTCGAAACGCAGATCCAACAGATTCGGCGCCACCGGCAGGCGATGCGTCAAATCCATCGTCACCCGATACTGACGCTTGTAGACCGGACGCCGCCCATGGCGCTGCAAGCTGCGACGCACGCGTTCGGCGCTCGCCGTCTGGCCCTGAGCACGCAACTGCCGCGCGATACGAGGACGGCCATAGCTGCCGCGACTGGCGCGATGAATGGCGGCGACCTCAGCGTCCAGCGCGGCATTGGCTTGGGCTCGCCCATTTGGCCCCGACAACGCCACTGGCAATAGCCGCTGCATGACACACCCGGAACCCGGCAAAGCCGGCTGACGCTGTAGCGGTCGCGATGCTGATCGATCCACGCATACTTCATCGCGACCCCTTCGCGAAGTATGCCGTTGCCTTTCGAAGGATATCGATATCTAGCTTCGCGCTGGCCAGTTCCTTGCGCAGCCTTCTTACGTCCGCTTCCAGATCGTTGACCGGACGACGGCTGGACACCGGCGCGCTGGCAGCGGCCCTGTCGCCGTCTCCGTGTTGCCACTATGCTGATCACGGCACCAGTTTCCCAACGTGGCCACCGGCACGCTCAGCCTGCGAGCGGCTTCATGCTTGCCGATGCTCTCAGCGAGCCGCACCGCCTCAACCTTGAATTCCTTCGTGTACTGCCGTCTCGGTACCACGTTCTCTGCCATGCTCTTCTCCATACAGACAAAAAAGTTATCAAACTTCTTGCTGTACGTGGATTCGAGGCAGGGTCATGGGCAGGATGGCCTGCTCTGTCGACTCACTCTCTAGAGACCGCCCTCTAGTTTCACTGTTGTAAGTTACAGGATAGTAACTTAGCCTTTTGCCTACGTCCTGTTGCGAGATGTGCGAATACAAACGGCGGGCAAAGAACCATTCCTTGATCTTGTCGAAGACTTCACGACTCAGAACAATCGCAGGAATCATGCTGGAGCCACAATGAATAGGATACCAAAGTTTGTAAGTTGTTGGCGGCGGGGCTATTAGCTCTTCCGAATGGATCCAGAGGCCGTGTGTTCATTTTGGCCAGAAATTTTGAAGAAGTAAGCGAGACTGATCGTGATGCGATGACAGAACAAGATGCAAGGCAGCTTGCCGACTTCGGACGGGCACATCAACTTCATTGACACTCAACTTTACCCGCCATACTTGATTCATATCAACCTAAATATTAAGTAATACTTACTATCGGCCGGGTTAATTCATGTTGGATAGTGCGTCCTGTTACGAGGAATCTTAAAATGAAACGCAGAGATATGATCAAGACGTCAGCGATCCTGACTGGCGTCGCTGGCGTGCCGCTGGCCGCCAAGGCGGGTTTGCTGACCGGCCTTGGTGACTGGCTCAACTCGGTCATCACCGGCGTAGCCACTACATCGAGCGAGACTGCCAGCCAGACCGGCGTCGTTGTGACGACAGGCGTGCCGGTGCCTGTCCTGCCACAAAAGGACACGTTAGCCGGACAACTCACTCGTGCCACGTACACGCAAGCACAGAAGCTGAACTACGTGTGGACGGAAGGATTTCCGAATTCCGCGAACATCCCAATGGCGGCCACCGTTACTGCGGCGGATTTGCCGACGGTGGAATGGCTGCTGCTAGCGGCCGGTGTGCTGGTTAAGATCCTTGCGAACTTCCTCGCCGCCGCACCGGCAATAGCCGCTTCGCTTTGGCAAAGCGAGCTGAATTCGATCAATGCGACCATCGCGTCTTCGCAATCGTCCTACAACGCACTTGTTGCGAATCCGGGCAGCGCGACAGCGGGTACGCAGATCCAGACGCTCCAGACCACTCTACTCGGTGTTCTGAAGACGATTAACACACTTATCCAGAAGATCATTCCGCAGATCGATTCGCTTTTCGCAGGGCAAAACAGCAACCGTACGGAAGCGAATTACCGGGCGCTGTTCGCGACCATTCCCTTGCCGCCGATTGCGAACACGTTTCACGAAGACAGCATGTTTGCGTACCTGCGTGTTGGCGGTCAAAACCCCGTGCTGATTCGGGGAATTTCGAGCCTGCCGGCCAAGTTTCCGGTGACGAACGCGCATTACCAGCAGGTGATGGGGGCAGCCGACGATCTCGCTACTGCGGCGCTTGAAAGCCGCCTTTACTTGCTCGATTATGCAGCGCTCGGACAAATCGCCACGTCCGGCCCAGTATCGAAGCTGTTGACAGGAACCGGCTACTCGTATGCGCCTATCGCGCTGTTCGCAATCCCGAAAGGCGGCACCGACCTGACACCTGTCGCGATCCAGTGCGGCCAAGATCCGTCCGCGTACCCGATTTTCCTGCCCGCGCCGCCGAGCAATGCATCCGCATACTGGGCATGGCAGGAGGCCAAGATGGTCGTCCAGGGCGCGGAGGAGAACTATCACGAAATGTTCGTGCACCTGTCGCGCACGCACTTCGTGAGCGAGGTGTTCGCGATGGCGACCAACCGCAACCTCGCGAAGACCCATCCGCTCTACGTACTGCTTGCGCCGCATTTCGAGGGCACGCTCTTCATCAACGAAGGAGCGTCGCTCATCCTGTTGCCGCCCGTCCCGCTCGGCTTCATCAATACGCTGTTCGCGGCGCCGACACCGACCATCGCGCAAGGCGTGGCAAACGACCGACTTGCATTCGACTTCTACCAGCACATGCTGCCGACCGACCTTGCGAACCGAAAGGTCGACGACCCGGCTCATCTGCCGAACTACCCGTACAGAGACGACGGCTTGCTGATCTGGAACGCGATCGCCGCGTGGACTGCCAGCTATGTGAACGTGTACTACGAGTCCGACAGCGACGTGACCAACGATTACGAACTGGCCGCGTGGGTCAGTGACGTTGCGAACAATGGGCACGTGAAGGGATTCGTGCCGATCACGTCTAGGAAGCAGCTCGCGAACGTACTGACGCTTGTGATTTTTAACGCAAGCGCACAGCATGCGGCGATCAATTTTTCGCAGCCCGACCTGTGCACGTATGCGCCCGCGTTGTCGGCACTCCTGTCCGCACCGGCACCGACGAGCACAAACGGCCAAAGCCAGAACAACTGGAACCAGATGCTGCCGCCGATGGTCGCTGCAGTCGAGCGGCTCGCCATTTTCGAATTGCTTGGCGGCGTTTATTACCGGCGGCTCGGCCAGTACCTGAGCAATACGTTCCCGTATCGGCCGCTGATCACCGATCCGCGGATCACGCGAAGCGGCGGCCCGCTGCAGCAATTCCAGGAGGCGCTGCAGCAAGCTGAAACGACGATCGCGAACCGCAACTTAACGCGCACAACACCGTATCCGTACTTGCTACCCAGCCGGATTCCGCCCAGCACGAACATCTGATCAACAACGTCGCGTAACCGGATCACAGCGTCCGGTCACGTGGGCCATCAATGTACTGCATGCGTAGGCCTTCATGTTTCTGCTGCTGAGGCGGATACCGCGAGCACCAATATTTAGATCGGGTCCTGGCGCTTTGCGTCACGACCTGCCAGGTCTGCACCGCCGCCGAGGCCACGAGGTGTCTGCCATGCGAATCCATCTCGAACTGATCAGCCATGCGGCCCTGATCGCGGCCGGACTGAGTTCCGCCGCCGTGTTTCTGCTCCAGGCCCCGGCGTTTCCAGCCGCCGATCTGGCTGGCCGCTGCGATCTCCCCCGGATGCAGGAAGAAACAAGTCTTGGCGGAGGAGCCGGTGCAACCGAGGTCGACGATCAGGCGTCAACTCCCCCTGTACGAGAGCAGTCCTTGATAAACACTGATGAGAGAGTCCTCCATGAAAAAAAGACACTTCCTGTCGACGGCGATTTCGATCGCCGCCCTTGCGTTCTCAACCGTCGCGGCGGCCGGGGACTATCAGGGGTCCAGCTTCAACGACGTATGGAGCAAGGTGAAATCCGATCCGTACGCCGGGGGCTACCCGCACTACACATCGAACATCGTCGACATGTATTCGCACGGTGATCAGCTCTACCAGGACGCCCGGCGGACGCTCAGTTCATTCGAGGACTTCATCCCTCCGACCCAGAAGCTGGTCCATCCGATCGGTATCTGCCTCGCCGGCACCTGGAACATCACCGCCGCGACACCCTGGAGCGGTTACTTCAGCCAGGGCAGCAAGGGCCTGATCGTTGTACGCGCATCGGAAATCGGCGGCAACGAAAAGCGCAGCCAGCTGCGCTCCTTCGGCCTGGCAGGCAAGATCTTCCCGACGCTCGATCCGAGCCTGGTCGTCAAGACCGCCAACTTCCATGCGATTTCCGACGCGCCTGGCGCACCGATCGCGCACTTCCTCGACGCGGCCATCAACTCGGACATCATCGATCTGAGCCTGATCGGACTCCCCTTCTTCGCCGTACAAGGCACCGCGATCGCAACGACATTCGCGGCGGCAGAGCTAACGCCCGACCTCAGCCAGGCCGCGATACGCCAGCAATACCCGGTGGCGCAGCTCGGGCAGGCAAACGGCCAGCCACACAAGGAACCGGTGTGGCTGCGCTTCGTCGGATCGCCGGACGTTCCGCGCAACGACGGCGACGATTTTCGCGACGAACTGAGCATCAAGAACTATCCGAACGGCCTGCGGTTCGACATTCTCGCGTCCGACCAGGGGATCCGCGCGCCGGACTTGAAGAACTGGGTCAAGATCGGCTACATCGAATTGACGGACTCCGTGGTCAGCAATACCTGCGACCACAGCCTGCACTTCCATCACGCGCCGTGGGTCGGTCTGCCTGCCGCCGCGACCATCGGAACGGGCCACAACTGACGCCATGATCAACATCGACAGGGGATCCACATGACATTCACGACAGACTCGACACACGGCCTGTTCCACACGATCCGCGCCGCGATCATCGCGCTGGCCATCGCGATCGGCGCGCCCGCCGCCCTCGCCCAGCAGCTTTTCGGCAGCGACTCGCCGGCCGTCGCCGCCGCTTCCAGCAAGGAAGTCCGGTTGGCCCTGCCGGTCGCGCGCGACCGCGTGGTCGTTAGCACCGACGGGGCGCGCATCGCCGTGCATGAATACGGCCTGCTTGCGGGACAAGCGCCCACGATCGTGCTGGTTCACGGGTATCCCGACACCTCGCACGTGTGGGACCAGGTGGTCGCGCGCCTTGCGCCGAACTACCACGTCGTCGCCTACGACACGCGCGGGTCGGGAGACAGCGAGCACCCCGCGCCCGGTCTGTTCTCGACGCCGTACAAGCTCACCCAGTTGTCGGCCGATCTCGGCGCTGTGATCAACGCCACCTCCAGCGGTCTCCCCGTGCATCTGGTCGGCCACGACTGGGGCAGCATCCAGAGCTGGGAATCCGTCGCTAAGGAGCCGATCGCGTCGAAAATCGCCTCCTACACGACCATTTCCGGGCCGAGCCTAGATCTCGTCAGCCATTGGGCGCGCAATAATCTCGTAAATCCACTGCAATGGGGCAATCTGATCACGCAGGCGGTGTCGTCGGCCTACATCATCGGCCTCGACTTCCCGGTCCTGCCCGAGGTCGCATGGGCGACCGGCCTGCCCAACGGCATGCTGAATCTCCTCGTGCTGCTGGAGGGTGGTACACGCGAACCCTATCAGTCCGGCGACGGTGCGACCGCATTGAACCTGTATCGCGCAAACGTGCTGGAGCGGCTCCTCATTCCGACCTATGACAAGGTCGTCACGCAGAAAATTCAGGTGATCGTTCCAACGCTGGACCTGTTCGTCAAGGAAGCGACGTCGGTCGATTCATTGAAGGGCGCAGTCCAGAGTCCGCAGATCGTCCATATCGATGCCGGACACTGGGTGCAGTTGTCGCATCCGGACGAGATCGCCCAAGCGATCGCCCGGTTTGCGACGAACTGAGGCCGCCGATTCGGGCGGATGCGGGGCGCGCAGACGCGACGTCGCGATCCGCCTGGATCGACAACGCCAGCGCTTCCCTTTCGATCCTCGGAGGACATTTCCCTTGACATTCAATCCCCTGGTGGCATGGCTCATCACCGCCGCTCTCGCGCTTCCCACAGCGTCGTTCGCCCGAGACACTGACTGGGTGAATACGCTGACGACCTCGCCGGTCGACCCGCCCGGCGACGGGCGCGCGCCGAACGGCGAGAACGCACTCGTCCGGCGGCTGGCGGCGCAGGGCATGCTGGTCGCGACGGGACAGCTGTTCGACATCCAACTGCTCCTGAAGCCGCAAGATCCGCCGTCGCGCGCCGGGGCCGCCGCGGGAGCGCCGCCCGGCGATCCCCGGATGCGCGCCGCGCAGAGGTTCGCTCCCACCCAGGTTCAAGTCGATCAAGTGGTGGCCTACCTGAAGCAGAACGGCTTCACCCGGATCGATGTGGATGCGAGCCATTTCAGCGTGCGCGCGCAAGGCACGGCCGACAACATTGCGAGAGCGTTTCATGTCAGCATTAAGACCTTCACGTATCAAGAGCGCCGCGTGTTCGTGAACGATCGCACCGTGCAGGTTCCCGCTTATCTGGGCGCGCTGGTCGGCAGCGTACTCGGGCTGCAGAACCTCTATTGAGGCTAGTCGGGTTCGCAGACGGGGCATCGCGAAGCAGACGCCCCAACCCGTCGCAAACCGCAACGCGTAGCCCCACCGCCTGGTGGGGCCGGACTCTGTCAATGCGCGCCTGGGTCGGCCTGCCCCAGATAGGTCACCCGCGCCGGATCGCGCGCATCGAGGACGACCCGGCGCCGCTTCCCCGCGCACGGCACGTTGCCGAGATCGGCGTACAGCCGGATCGTGACCTCCCGGGGCAAGAGTTCACGCGGAAATTTTGCGCCCTTGGAAGCGCCGGCGCGCAGACACTTCGAACAACTGTGACGCGGTTTATTCATGCCTATCGCTCGACGAATCAGTCACAACGGAACATGCCCATAGATAAGAGGCCGTATACCATGGAGCTACTGAAATTCCGCCCGACGTGCATATCCAGCCGCACGTTCCGCCAGTTGCCGCGTACGTTCGGCGGAAGTCACATAGCGCGTTCCGCTTGGCAATACACCGGCCAAATCCTTCAGTTTCACGACCCTCGTCTCGATTGCAGGACCGCCTCCCGGCGACTGGGCCTCGGGCAAATTTTGCCAACGGACCATTACAGTACCTTCGTGTAGGCCCACCGTATCAATCCAGTTCCTTACACCAGGATCCCGAACGGATACTACGAACGTGTAGTCACCGTTCGGATCGGGTACGGCCTGCACATTATTCAAGCTAGACTGATGGCGACCCGGATCAACGGTCACCATCCACGGATCGGTGACAGGAAACACTAGGTAACCGGCCCCTCCAGTCTTCACCGTGGCAACTAGCGCTTCGTCGTCCGCTAATCTGAAATAGCCGAACGAACTTGCCTGCGTAGTCAACGTACCTAGCGTTGACGAACGGGATGGGCTAGACAACGTATTGATGGGGTTGGTGTGCGTTTTCAGCCCAAGTGCACCGATACCATAATCGACAATGGATTCTTGTAGATCTAGCCATGCTTCATTTGCAATATCGACCGAACTCCGAACTGGATAACTCTTTCCATCATTAAGGCGTTGTACACTCATTGCATCTGGAGTCTCCGAGCTCCAATCTCCGAGGTTATTGCGAATAAACAATTGCCGCGCACGCCCGTTAGATTGAATGTGATTCGGACGCCCATTTGCAGGAGTATTATCGATTGTGATTGTATAGGTTCCGTCCGGAGCAACCACGAGATCCCTCTTTGTTAGGATAGCAAGGGTCTGCTGGGAATTTGGATTACTGATCAGCGAGAACGTTACGTCGATCGGGCTGGAAGCGGTGCGCCTACCCTTAATAATGTAGCGAGAGGCGCCGTCAATCGGAATAGTCCGGTAAACGCAATCTGGATTGTCGTACGAGTAACGGCCACCCGGCACATCAATTCCCTTCCAGCTTCGGGAAGACGCATTCACCCAGTACACCTTTGGATTGAACGGATCGTTGTTTACGGCCTTTTGAATGGCGCTAAACGCCAACTCATCAATCGCGCTATCAAGGCGCGAGGCGGCCTCCGCGCTCACGACACTGCCTGCGGCTAGTACATACGCCGCTTTCGCTTCCGCCTTCAGGACAGGGTACGAATTGTCTCGATCGATCCTAACGGCCAGCGCATCGAGTGTAAACTGATCATCGGTAGCAAGCGGCGAGGAGCCTAGCGCAGGGACTGCAAGCATTGCGAGTACCGCTGCGCTGCTGGTCGCAAGCAGTGCCTGCTTCAGTTTAGACGACTGCAGAATCATTGTGAGGCTCCAATTTTTAAGCTTGGCGAATTAGTTTAGAGTAGATGTGTCAGTACCGAAAGAAATTTAAAGTGATGACCTAATTCCTAAGCCTGATATGCGTGCGTCGATTTCTTCCACGCCTGACCTGATTGAGTTACATTGCGGAGGAATCCGGAGGCAGCAAATTCGGACGACAAGCAGAAGCTGGTTTGTTTTCGTCATAGCACTGAACCAATGCTTCTGCTTGCAGCGCAACCTCCGTTTGCTGCTCAGCCATCTATGCGCCGCGTGCCGATTTCCACGCCGCGAGTCACGAACTGTTGCTGCTAACGACCGAGGCCTTCTCGAATTCTCCCAGAAAAATTCTCGACATCGTTCGACCAGCCCATGGATTAAAATTTCGTTCTAGTACATTTCTTGATCATTTCATTTAACGATGACTGACAATCAAAACTGCATTTTTGCTTCGAATTCTATAACCTATGTGCCAATCATTCGCCCCCCAGCTTCGGCAATACCGCGACCGTCAACGCAATCCAGCCGGTGCTGACGGACTCAGCTTCACTTGGGACCTGCCGTCGATTGCGACCGCGAACGCCAGCGTACAGCTTCGGCAATCACCCGAACGCGGCGAGCGACAACACGTCGAACACCGGTGGCAATCAGGCGGCGCTGACCAATCCCGGCCCCTTCAACGAGGCGCTCACCGACGCGATCCACCAGATCCACCTGCTGAAGCCCATCAAGGTCTACGCGCAGCGGGTAATCGCGCGCTTCCAGGTGTCGAAGTACCAGATGGGCACCGACGTGCTGACGTCGATCAAGCCCGTAATCGCTTGCAACAGCAGCGTCGTGTACCTTAGCACTGTCGGGATCGCGGCCGCTGCGGTGACACACGCGGGCGGCGCCGCGGCGATGGGCAACGTCGCGATGGTCGACCACCTCGATCATGCGAATCGCTGCATCCAGACATCGCAGCAGGCGGGCATGACGGCGTTCGCCGTCAAGGAAGTGCCACTGCCGACAGTGTACGACACACTGTCCGGCCAGCCGTGAACGCGCAATCGCCACCTGTGCCTCGTGCACGACATGTCCGCGCAAGTGATCACGAAGGCGATGCTCGCCACGATGCAGGCCTTTCCGAAAGGCTGATGCGTTTCGCCTCCTGTCCAGACCAAACGACCATGCAGACTCGCCGCTATTTCCTGGCCTCCGCGCCCGCCCTGGCGGTGCTGTGCGCCGCCAGCACGCCGGGCTACGCCTACGACGTTCCGCCGTCGGATGCCGAGCTTCAGGATCAGATGCTCGGCAAGCTGACGAACGAACTGAACGATCCCGCCGTGTCCGGTACCGAAACGGGCTACCTGTTCAACGCGTTCTTCTCGTGGACTCCACCGGGTATCGATACCGGCCAGATTATGACAATCGTCACGTACAGCTTCGGCAACCGCACCGCGACGGCCGGTGCCGCGCCCCGTGAACAAGCGGATCGCCGATGCCGTCTTCCAGTTCCGCAGGATAGCCGCCGTGCTGATCTATGCGCAGCATGAAGTAGCTGGCGTGCTCGCGTCGAAGTATCAGTTGACCGCTGGCGTAGTGTCGATCGCAACGCCTAGCGCGGCGAGAAGCACCGGCCCACCGCTGCCGACACCCGACAGCGTGGCGGTCACGATCGTCAAGCAGGCTGGCGCGGCTGTCGCACTGGGGAAGGTCGCCGTCATCACCCATCTGAATCAGGCGTCGCTGGCCGTCAGGTGTTGAATGCCGCGGGCATGACCGCCGCGGTGCCCGCGGGCCTTTCGCTGCCGTCGACGTACGACGTGTCCGCGCAGCAACCGGCGCGACGCCGGTGTGATCTCTACTTGCTGGCAACCTGTCCGCCCAGCTTGGCTTGCTGCGACTGAGTCTTATCAATCAGGTATATCCGAACGGGTAAGCGCCTGCGAGATTCCCTCTCTCTCCACATACAACAACGGAACTTTCATGTCCTTTCGTCTCTGGATGCACGCCACGCTGATTGCCGCGCTGGGTTCGCTCGTCACACTGATCATCACGACATGCGGGTCGTCCTCGTCGATGCAGGCAAGCGACAAGCAACAGATCCGTCACGTGTTCGTGATCACGCTTGAGAACGAGAACTTCTCGACCACCTTCGGCGCGAAAACGAAGGCGCCGTATCTCGCAACGACGCTGCCGGCGCAAGGCGAGTTGGTCTCGCAATACTACGGCACCGACCACGCGCGCCTCGACAACTACATCGCGATGATCAGCGGGCAGTCGTCGACGCCCGATACCGCGAACGACTGCGTGAAGTACACAGACGCCACGCTGACCGGCGCGACACCCGATGGCCAAGCGATCGACACGGATGCGCGTATCCGGCGAGCGTCAAGACGCTGCACGACCAGCTCACGGCCGCCGGCTTCACGTAGAACGGCTACGAAGAGGACATGGACAACGACCCGACGCGCGAAGCAGCGACCTGCTGCCATCCTGAGCTGAACACCGCCGACCTCACGCAAGCCGCCCAGGCTCCGAGCGCCGCGGTGCCGGCCGGCGGCCAGTACGCGACGCGCCACATTTCGTTCATGTACTTCCATTCGATCATCGACTCGCCCTACTGCGCAAAGAACGTCGTCAACCTGAGCGTCCTGGTCAGCGACCTGAAATCAATCGACACGACCGCAATCTTCAACTTGATCACGCCGAACCTGTGCAACGACGGCCACGACGCGCCGTGTTTGAACGGCCAACCGAGCGGCCTCACCAGCGCGGACGCGTCCCTGAAAAAATGGGTGCCGCTCGTCATGTCATCGCCGGCGTACCAGCAGAACGGCCTGCTGATTATCAACTTCGACGAAAGTAGCTATGCGACTGTCACGCAGCCGTCTCCCGGCGTGACCGATTTCACGTACTTGGGCTCCGCGTGCTGCAGCCAGCAGACCGGCCCGAACCTCCCGCCGTTCCCTCAGACGTCGTCGCTCAGCTACAAGGGCGCGACGATCAACCTGACGACACAGAGCTTCGGCGGCAACCAGACGGGCGCGGTGATGATCTCAAAGTTCATCAAGCCGGGGGAAACATGTCAAACGTCGCGTACAACCACTATTCGCTGCCGAAGAGCGTCGAGGACATCTTCGGGCTCGATCACCTCGGCTATGCGGCGCAAGCGGGCCTGCAGGGCTTCGGCACCGACACCCTCGCAATTCTGTGAGGCGGTTGCGCATGACTGGCGTCTTCATACGCAAGGCGATCTGGCGCACGCTGCGCACTGCTGCGGCGATCGCGAGACGTACTTGTCCGTTGGCTCACTAACGACGATGTTGACCAAGTCGCACGCATCCGTGAGTTATTCACCGCGTCAGCCGGACAAGCCGAGGCTTTCTACATGCCGGTGACCGTGACGGTGGAAATCGAATGGGTTCTGCGTTCACGCGACAGGCTCGATCGCCAAGAAATCTTGACGGCACTCACGGCGCAGCTCGAGACGCGCAAGCTCTGTTTCGAGGCGGAAGGTACCGTTGAACGCGCTCTTCACTTGTACCGAGAGCACGGCGGTGATTTTGCTGACTACCTGCATGTTGGCCAGAGTGGCGCCGCGTCTAACTTTCGACCAGCGTGCGTCATGTTTGCCAGGCGCTCAGAACCTCGCTCCGCGCCTCAAGCAGCCGGTGTAACGAGGTTCGCCGACACGTGTGGATCGAATGCCGTCCGCCACGGATAGAGCTACCATCGATCACTGCCCTCCCTTCCCGAGACATCGTATCAGCTTAGCCGCGAACGCCAACACAAACCATACGGAGATCCTCCTCAACGCCCTGCGAGTTGTTCAGGCTGCTTGCGTTTGCAACTGCTCGGCCGGCGCTAACGATTTG
Source organism: Burkholderia sp. MSMB1078WGS (assembly GCF_001528895.1). Classification (NCBI taxonomy): domain Bacteria; kingdom Pseudomonadati; phylum Pseudomonadota; class Betaproteobacteria; order Burkholderiales; family Burkholderiaceae; genus Burkholderia; species Burkholderia sp. MSMB1078WGS. The sequence goes on from NZ_LPDI01000045.1 coordinate 68,291, forward strand.
GTCGCCAACGTTGTTGATCGCACCGGCTCCTTGCCTCGGCTTGAGCGTTAGTGTGCCGGTTCCGACTTGTGTGATGGCACCGCCGTCATTGACGAGCTCCCCCAGCGACCACCTCCTCCCTATCGCTCACACACCGCGTCCGAGGCGCCGACGGCCGGCCCCGCTCCGGACGCGCACAATTTCATCACGTCGGCGGATCCGGATAAAATTGCATCATCCAGCGCCGACATGTGGAGATGGTCGCTTCCCTTGCCAGCAGTCTGGGATGCGGATCGAAGCGACGGTTGGCCCAGATTTCATGATCCTGGGCGACGATGCCGGCGAACATGCGATGCAGGATGCTGATGGTCAGCTCGTTCATCAGCTTGCCCAGCCCCGCCGGCAGTATGTTGAACAGCGACACCTGCACGGCGTCGGTCCATCGCAGGGTCCATTTTAGCGGCGCAGTCGGCGTGGCGTAGGCCCGCTGGATCATCTTCACGCCGAGGCGCGGGATGTGGCATTCGCCGACGGAGAAGCCAAGTCCGTGCGAGACGAAGCGAATCCGGATCGGCGTCCCGAACCATTGGCCGGTGAGATGGGAGACGAGCAGATTGTCCTCGATCTCATGGGTCATCTCCGCAGCAGAGAAGCCGTGCAGATAATCGAAATGGGCGAAATCCGATAGATTCTCCGCCACGTCATGGGCATATCCGCCCAATTCGCTGCAATGCCGGCGCTGCTTGGAAAAGCCCGTCACATCGATCTCGGGCACGTCCCGATCCGGCGTGCGTCCCAGATGATCGCGCCAGACGAAGATCGCGCCGTTGCGTTCCTGCACCAGCCATTTGTCCAGCGCGGCGCGCGGTGGCGTCGAGCCGAAGGGAGTGCGCACGCAGGCGCCGTCCGGCCCATAGGTAAGGCCGTGGAACGGACAGATCAGATCCTCGCCGTCGACTTTGCCGCCGTGGCCGAAATGGGCGCCGAGATGCGGACAATAAGGCGTGACGGCATGGGCGATGCCGGCAGCCGTCCGGTACAGCACCAGATCTCCGCCCATGAAAGGCGCGGTGCGCACGCTTCCCCGCTTGAGCTCATGGCTGTAGCACAGCGCGAACCAGCCGTTCGGATAGGGCAGCGGACGTGGCCCCTCGATGACGGGCGGCGGCGTCTCGCGCGGCAACGGCACTCGTTCCATTGGCCTATCCATGGGCGGCCACCTTTTCCCGGTGATATCCGGCGCGGCGCGCGGGATCGTATTCCCACCACCATTCGAAAGACGGGACGCCGATCGATTCAAAGCTTTCCGGCGGGCAGTCGAAGGTCAACTCGCCGCCGCTGACCAGACCGGTCTGCTCGAGACCCTCCACCGAGTAATAGCGGTTATTGCCGCAGACCCAGGTGATGGAGCCGGCCCAATAGAGAATGATCGTCTCGATATAGGCGCGCAGGCCCGGCGAGGCGTCCTTCATCACATCGTCCCTCAGCCGGAAAAGTAGGCTGATGATGCGCCAACGGAAATCGTAGCAATGGCGTATCCCCTCCTCCAGCGAGCATTTATGATCGCGGCACATGATCTGGATGAGATTATGTTCCTTGTCGTTGACCGCCCGCGCGAGTTCCTTCGGATAGGCGTAGAGTTCCGGGTCCAGTACCGTCAGCATCGCCGACATTTCTGAGATCGCGCGAACGCGGCGATCCTCATATTCCTCCGGCGTGATGTCGATATCGGCAACGACGTGGACCAAGATGGGAAAGGCCCAGCCGCCGCCGCTGTACAGGCGCTGGACCATAAAATCGCTGAGTGTCGGCTTGAGGTTGGTGATCTTCAGAATTTCGGCGGTGATGTACCAGCGGAACGCCTCCACGAAGCGCGCGACCTGCACGGGCTTCGCGTAGCGATCGAGGCGTTGACGCATGTCCCGCGCCGCCATCGCGTATTTGTCTTCGTTACAGGGCGGGTCTTCCGGGCTGTCGATCGCCCGCAGGATTTCGCCCGCCTTCTGGATGAAAAGCACTGGATCGTTGCTGAGCGGCCCTTCGTCGCAATATTCGTCGTCGTACGCGAAGGCCCACAGTACGAAATCGGAACCGATCTGCAGCAGCTCATCGGACCCGTAGGGATACATCCAGGCCGCGAGGCGGGAATTTTCTGTATTGCGCATGCGGGCCCGCTGCTCGTCGCTGTGATAGAGCTTGAATCGATCGGCATATTCCAGCGTGACGGCCTCGAAACGATCTTCCGCCGGACATTCCAGATTGAAATGGGGATGCACCTTGGGTTCGACGGGTAGCGGCAGCGGAGGAAGCCTGAAATTGCCGGTCATGATTGTCTCCGTTGGGGGGATGAGGGCCTGGAGGGGGGGAGGATCGGGCCGCCGTTTCGGGGCACGGGCTGCTCCGGATAGAACTGCATCATCCAGCGCCGGAGTGCCGCCGTGGCGTCCTCTCCGGCGGTCAGCATCGGCCGGGCAAGGTAGCGGCGGTTGCTCCAGATCGGGAAATCGGCGCGCACGACACGGACGAACCAGTGATGCGCGATCCCCGCGAGCAGCGCGTAAAGCGGCTGGCGCAGAAACGGCGGCAGCGCATCGATCCGCGCGACACGCATCACGTCCGTCCACCGCAGTGTCCATTTCAGCGGCGCGGTGGGCGTGGCGTAGGATCGGGTGATCACCTTCGCCCCGAAGCGCGGCACGTCGGTTTCGCCATGCACATGGCCCAAGCCATGGCTGGTCATGCGGAGATGGACATCCACCCCCTTCCAACGGGCGGTGAGATCGATCGTCAGATGATGGCGACCGACCTCGTGACGCATCGCCACATCGGTGAAGCCGTGCAGATGAGGGAAATGCCGGATGTCCGAGCTGTTCTCGATCATGTCGTGCGCGTAGCCGCCCAGTTCGTAGCAACTGCGCCTCGCCCGCGAAAACCCGGTCGCATCGAAGTCCGGCATCTCCCAGTCCGGCGCCCGTCCCAGATGATCGCGCCAGACCAGGAGCACGCCGCCGCGCTCGCGCACCAGCCATGTGTCCAGCGCGGCGCGTGGCGGCGTCGGGCCGAAGGGGCTGCGCACGCAGGCGCCATCCGGCCCATAGGCGAGCCCGTGGAACGGACAGATCAGATCCTCGCCGTCGACCTTGCCGCCATGGCCGAGATGGGCGCCGAGATGCGGACAATAAGGCGTGACGGCATGGGCGATGCCGGCAGCCGTCCGGTACAGCACCAGATCGCTGCCCATGAAAGGAACGGCGCGCACGCTTGCCCGCTTGAGCTCGTCGCTGAAACACAGCGCGAACCAGCCGTTCGGATAGGGCAGCGGACGGGGCCCCTCGATGACCGGCTCCGGCACGATCACCACTCTTTCGATCCCCGGTTCGCCGCTCTCATGCGCGGCGACCGGAAGCGGAGTGCGCGCGGTCATGACGACGCACGACGCGCGACGAAACTGAAGGACGAGGCCTTGTCTTTGCGCAGTGCGTCGCCGAAGCTGATCGAGATGTCGCGCAGCTCCTCGAAATTCGCCTTCCTGGGGGGCGGGCAATGGGCTTCGATGTTTTCCCGAACCAGATCGTACCAACGGACGACCTCCGCGTTGCTCGGCAGGATGCGCTGGTCGATCACGGCAAAACCATGATCCTCCAGCGCCTTCTGCAAGCCGTCAGGCGTCTTCCGGTGACCAGAGGCGGCGCGATCCACCTTGTCGGGGATGAACGACTGATAGGTCGCCAGATCGACCTTGTAGAGGCTTTCTGAAATGATCACCGTCGCATCGAGGCGCATCCGTGCGGCCAGCGCGGCCAGCGCCGCCTGCAGCACCTCCGGCGGGAAATGGATCAGGCTGCCGCGCAATATCGCCAGGTCATAGGGAATGTCCGGGCGCGGCAGCGCGGCGATGTCCTTGGCGTTGCACAGATAGAGGCGCACCCTATCTGCCAGCCCCTCGCGCTCGACCATCTGGCGCGCGCATTCCATCTGCGATGGGCTGATGTTGATGCCGTCCACGTGGCAATCGGGATAGCGCGCGGCCAGGAAACGGAGTACTGGCCCCCAGCCGCAGCCGATGTCCAGCGCCCGCCGCACCGATGACACGGACAGATCGGCGCCGGCCTGCTCGGCAAGTTCGAACTGCAGCTCCATATGCCGACGGCCCGACGCATCGAGCGGGTCGCTGTGCGGGTCGGTTTTTTCGTCGAATATGCCGTACTGGTACCAGAGCTCGCTGCCGATGATCTTGCGCCATTCCTCCGACGGGTCGGCATAAACCTTCTCGACCATGTCCTGATAAGGATCGACGCCGGTTCCCTGGACGATTTCGATTTCTGCTGCGCTCGCGTGCAAGGCGTTCATGACGGGCCTCCGATGCTGGGATGGAATCTGGAATCAGCGGACTCGCGCTCAGGCGGATTCCCGCCGCGCGATGACGCTGTAGGTCGAGAATTTGTCCTTGATCAGCGCGACCGAAAGGCTCACCGCCATGACGCGCAGCTCCTCCAGCGGCGGCGGGATATTGCCTGGCGTAAAGTGCCGTTCGATGTTCTTCTTGACGTCCATGAACCAGCGCACGACGTCGATATTGGCAGGCAGGACGCGGATGTCCTCCACCACGAACCCGCTGTCCTCAATCACGCGCCGGAAATAGTCCGGACGTTTGCGGTGCTTGCAGGCGAGCCGGTCCACCTCGTCATGGATATCCGAGCGATAGTCGTCGAGCGGCACGTTGTAGAGGTTGTCGGAGATCACCAGCTTCGCGCCTTCGCGCACGCGGGGGGCGAGCCTGCGCATCGCGCGCTCGTACAGATCGTCCGGGAAGTGCGTGATGACGCCGCGGATGGTCACCAGGTCATAGGGCTCGTCGGCGTCCGGCAGCCGGTCGACGTCCTGCGCATCGCACAGATAGAGATGGACGCGATCGTCGAGCTGCTGCCCGGCGAGATATTTCGCGCAATATTCGAGCTGGGTTCGGCTGACATTGACGCCATCGAGCCGCGCGCATGCCGGAAAGCGCTCTGCCAGATATTTGAGACCGAAGCCCCACCCGCAGCCGACATCGAGAATGCGCCGGATGATCGGGGCCGGCTCGGAACCGCCAAAGCCTGCGATCTCCATCTGTTGGTCGAAATAGCGCAGGCCCGATTCGTCGAGCGAAATCGGCGGCGTCGAACGCGGATCGTCATAGACGCCGAACTGGAACATGAGGTTGTCCCCGATCGCCTTGCGCCAGTCTTCGGGGTCGTCCTGATAGGTATATTCCACCTTGCCCAGATAAGGATTGGGCACGGCGCCGGGCACCACTTCAAACGGAGCGGCGACGGCGTGGCCGGTGGGCGCGAGGGTTGTGCTCATGAGAGTCTTCTCCGTGTGGCGTTCAAGGAAACGGGCTCAGGCGTGCGGATCGCCGCGACAGCCCGACTGGCAGAAAGGTTGGCGTCGAGGAACACCTCGATCGACCGCGACAGGCCATCGGCATGCAGGCCGCAAGCTTCGAGCAGCCTGGTCGGATCGCCATGCTCGATAAACCGGTCGGGCAAGCCGATCTGGAGCACCGGAATCAGAATGCCCAGCGCCGCCAGCGCTTCCAGGCACGCGGAACCCGCGCCGCCCATCACGCACCCTTCTTCCACGGTCACGAGCGCATCGTGCGTCTGCGCCAATGCCCGCAGCAAGGTTTCGTCCAGCGGCTTGATGAAGCGCATGTTGGCGACGGTGGCGTCGAGCCGCTCGGCTGCGGCCAGTGCTGGTGCGAGCATCGCGCCGAACGCCAGGATCGCGACGCGCTTGCCCATCGGCTGCGACGATTCGAATCGGACTTCACCCCGGCCGATCGGCAGCGCTTTCATTTTCGCGGCGATGGCGGCACCGGGCCCGGTGCCGCGCGGATAGCGCACCGCGCTGGGGCCGTCGTGCAGCAACGCGGTGTGCAGCATCTGCCGACACTCGTTCTCGTCCGACGGTGCCATCACCACGAGATTCGGAACGCAGCGCAGATAGGCCAGGTCGAATGCGCCCATGTGCGTGGCGCCGTCGGCGCCGACCACGCCGCCGCGGTCGATGGCGAACACCACGGGCAGGCGCTGGATCGCGACGTCATGGATGAGCTGATCGTAAGCGCGCTGCAGGAAGGTCGAATATATTGCGACCACCGGACGGAGGCCTTCGGTCGCCAGCCCGCCGCCGAAGGTGACGGCGTGCTGCTCGGCAATCCCGACATCGAAGTAGCGATCGGGGAAGCGCCGCTCGAATTCGACCAGTCCCGATCCCTCACGCATCGCCGGCGTGATCGCCACCACGCGGCTGTCGCGCTCCGCCTCGTCGCAGAGCCAGTCGCCGAAGATTTGCGCATAGGTGATCTTGCCTGTTGTGGCCGGCATGATCCCCACTGACGGATCGAACTTGCCTGGTCCGTGATACAGCACCGGATCGGCTTCGGCCGGCGCGTATCCTTGTCCTTTACGCGTGAGGACATGGAGCAATTGCGGCCCCTCGAGCGTGCGCAGCGTCTCTAATGCAGGAACCAGCGCATCGAGATCGTGCCCGTCCAGCGGGCCGACATAATTAAAGCCGAGCGCCTCGAACAGTGTGGCCGGTAACACGATGCCTTTCAGATGCGTCTCGAGCCGATGAGCGATGTCCTTTGCGGCCGTGGGCATCATCTGCAACGCGGCTTTCGCGTTGACTTTCTGCTGGTTGAGAAAGCGGTTTGCGGTCAGTTTTGCGAGGCAGTCGCGCAATCCGCCGACCGACGGCGAAATCGACATGTCGTTGTCGTTCAGAATGACCAGCAGGCGCATGTCCTCGTGCGTCGACACGTTGTTCATCGCCTCGAATGCCATCCCTGCGCTCAGCGCGCCGTCGCCGATCACGGCGACACAGTGCCTTGCTTCGCCCGCGATCCGTGCCGCATGGGCCATGCCGAGCACGGCCGAAATCGATGTGCTGGAATGCGCGGTGCCAAAAGCGTCGTAGGCAGACTCCTCGCGTCGTGGAAAGCCGGAAATACCGCCCAGCTGCCGTAACGTTTTCATCGCATCGCGACGGCCGGTCAGAATCTTGTGGGGATACGACTGGTGCCCGACATCCCAGACGATGCGATCGTACGGTGTGTCGAACACATAGTGCAGCGCGATGGCGAGTTCGACGGTACCCAGATTCGACGACAGATGGCCGCCCGTGGCCGATACGGTTTGCAGCACGAAGTCGCGCAATTCCTTTGCCACGTCCGCGAGTTGCCCGCGTGCGAGTTTCCGCAACGCGGCCGGTGTATCGATCGACTTCAGCAAGGCGTCCATGTCGTTGTCCCGAGCTGATCTCGCAGATCCCGTCAGCGCGATGTTGCGCGCGATACGGGGACGCCCCTGGCGGGAAGGGATGCGCCGCTGCCCGACATGGTTCGCCATTGCGCGAGGCCCTTCGTTCTCGCGCGGCCCAGGATTTCCCGGAACCAGACGGTGAAGTCGTGCGGTCGGCACTCGACCAGATCCACGACCCGATCGACCGGGATCCATTGCCAGTCGGCGACCTCGTCGGGATTCGCCGTCGGCTCGCCCTCCAGGGTGCCGGCGAAAACATGGTCGTACTCGTGCTCGATCAGCCCGCCGGGCAATTCCGCCCGGTACGTCAGTGACGACACCTTGTTCATCCGGCAAGCGACGCCCATCTCCTCGCGCAGACGTCGCGATACCGCCGCGTCCAGTTCCTCTCCATACCGCGGATGGCCGCAACAGCTGTTGCTCCACAGGCCCGCCGAGTGGTATTTCCGGAGGGCGCGCCGCTGAAGCAGCAGACGGTCTCGGTGGTCGAAAATGAAGATTGAAAAAGCCCGGTGCAATGCGCCATTTTGGTGAATTCGCGTCTTGGTGTCGAAACCTAAAGGCGTATCGTTCTGGTCTACCAGAATGAGAGTCTCATCCATATCATTTCCGTTCAGCTTGAATTTCTATGGAGGGTGAATTACGCGCGCGACGACCATCGATCGGAAATTACTTGATGAATGGATTTCGCAATCCGCGAAGAATTCTGATAATCTAACGAGCGCACAGATTCATCCGAAAACTATTCCGGAATTTTAAATGCACGCATAATCGCTATGGTCTAGCGGAAAGGTAACGGCGGTAGCTCGGTGCGAGCCATACTTGTCTTTCCTTTCGTATGTGGTGCCAGCAACTCAAGGCCTGCGTATCTCCGCAGACCCACTCAATGATAAAACGATTGAAATTATGCAAATCTGCATGAAGCTGGAGTCTGTGTGTGATCCTGTCGTCAAATTCCCGGCAAAGCGAAAGAGCGCACCACAAAAGTATTTATTAATTCACTTAATTAGTATCGCCAGTGTCGCGAGCTTCCCATCCGCATAGAAGCATTTTGAATCAATCTAGGATTTTAAAATTGTTGCGTCAAGCACGATTTGTGGTCGTTCGAGAAGATGACGAGGCCACGGAAATTGTTTAATTTTCTGGAATGCCGAGCCAACTTGGGAGTGTAGCAGACTTTGAATTCTGACCGTGGAATGATATGACTCCCGCTGTCAATCGGGATCGACTTCCCCGATTCGAGATATGAACAAAGTAAGCGCTTATGCGTTGCAGAGCATAAGCGTTCTTAGGCACAGTTCCTGCATATGCTCAGATCTCGACGGATTGAGTTCTGCGATGACCATGGAGTGCTGGTAAGAGCCCGCCGGAACCTGAAACGTCTTCGCATAATCGGACCGACCTTCCCCGATCGATCATCCCCGTCGACAGAGAAGCTCATGAACAACACGCCGACTCCGGCTCCGGCCGTGCCCCGTCACGAGGTAACGGTAAGCGATTAGTGCAGGCAGAACTGCCCGACGAACCGAGCAGTTGGGGCGGCGATTTCGATTGCCTTCTCTCGCAGGTCGTGGCATCCAGAAAAGACAATCATCGACGCAATACCCCGCGCTCTCGTAGACAAAATGCATTCGCTCATAACCATTAAGATTAGCTTCACCAACTGCCCGGTGAGCCTGAGGGTAGGGTTTGCAACCGAGCTCGCACGTCTGCGATCTCCCACATTCCGAGGCATCGATCGTACTGTGGAATCGTCCCGATCTCCGGATAGGTAATCGATTCATGACTGCCCTCGATCAACAATGCGCGTGGCGGTGGCAGATTGTATGGTTCCATTTCTAGGTTGATCGGCGTCCAGCCACCTGTATTGATATCGCCGTTGCGCGGATAGGTGCGGTATGTGAAAGTTGTCGTCAGCAGATATTTGGCATCTGTTTGACATAGATTATGCAGCGCCCGGAACACGTCCGCGTGCGAGAAATGGAACAGACAGTCGCGACAGAGAATCAGGTCCACCTCGGGTAGCGAGTCTGTCAACAGATTTAGGCGGACAAAGCTACGCTGCGACGATGCGTAAGTTACCTGATTCGCCCGAACGATATCCTCGACGATGTCCGCGCCGACATAATGTATGCCGCTCAGATCGACATGGCGCATCCAATTGAAGTCGCCACACGGCACATCAAGGACAGAACGCACACCGAGGCGCTGCAACAGTCCAGGCAACTCTCGAATGATGCGCTCGGTATTCCGAAGCTCGGAGCCCCATCCGGAGACGCTTTCGGTCGAGTGCCACGCTTGCTCGTGATAGATTCTGGAAAACACTTCAGTAGTTGGATCCGACATCTTCAATTCTCCCCGTGTGAGATAAAAGGTCCATCTAGCCGCGCATGCCCGAGACAACACAGCGAACGACCAATAGATCACATCAAGCGCACATGTGCGCACGCTGTAGAACAAGCGGCACATCCATTTCGTCAACTCTCCTCAACGGACAAGTAATATCTTCCGGTTTGATCATCGATCTTTCCTACTCAAACGCAGCCTTGATCAGATTCTTCATTTGTGAAAACCGCACGGACAACTTCCACAGGCAATGCGATGTGCGCGAATCGAAAGCGCCGCTTTACTAATCGAGTCTCTCCAATGGCCTGCCCGCCCCGCTCTCACAACATGTACGGTCGGATAAAGCGCTGTACGCTCACGATTCCCCCATCGTGCATCCGATTTCGGGCCCACAATAAGAACTGTCGGCATACCCAACGCCCTCGCGAGATGCGCTTGCGTCGCACAAGTGGTGACGATTAGGTCCACGCCGAGCATAAGACCATAAAGATCGGAGAAGCCGCAAATAGAAGCGCCGGCATAGATAATACGTTGATTGCAATCGTCGTCGCAGGTGGTTAAATTCCGATTCAAACTGAATCATACGGAATCGGTGATCTGTGTGAACGAATCGCGGCAGCAACCCCTGCCCGCTCGATCCCGCTCCCTGGGCCTCCCACGACAGGTCGAAACAGAGAAGCGTCACAACTGCCGCTGTCGTGACGACGATTCCGCACGGTACGCCGGAGATCAACCAGTCGGTCGAATTCACGCCCATTGCACTGCCTCGTTATTCTGTTTCATTCAATTCTCAACATTGGTGCAGTTCGTTCATGCATCCGACATCCTGTCGATCACATTAAATACCATCGTGTTACATCATCGCGTCCAACTCCAGCGATTCCATATCGACATCGTAATCGCACGGTAATGGTTGTGCTGGGCGGGGAAATGCACGAACCGGCTGTCTGGCGTCGCATAGACGGGAGATGCAGCCAGCGTCATCGCATCAACGATGTAACTCGCATCGAGCATCCCGAAATCACGCAGTGCATCCTGGATTGCCTGTTGATCACCACCGCTCGCGTAGATCGACGAACGATCGACAACGGACTCAATTCCAGAGCAGATCCGGTCGATCAATGCGCGTATTGCCGACGTGTTGCGTGCGCCGAACATGCACGAATTCATCGCCCACGCCGTATGATCCATTCCGATGATGAAGTCGCGTCCGGCGATCGTGTCTTCGACCGGTAGGTCTTGATTAACGGCCAGCACATCGGCATCTACCCAGAACACAAAAGCGTGCTCTTCAAGATGCCTTCTGACCAGATGTGCCTTTGCCCAGTTAGCTGCGATTCCGCCCGGCAGATCGTTTGGAATTTCCCGATATACGTGATATGCGTAGCCATGCCGCTGGCAATAGCGTACGAAATTCTCCTCGTGGATCTGACCGTAGCCGGCAATCTCCGATGTATTGAGCGTCACGAAAGCGATGCGCGCGCCGAGGTTCAGGTGCATTGATGCTGGGCGCACGCCATGCCTCGCGGCATTCCACCGTTCCGCCGCGCGAGGTATAGTTTTGCCCGCGATCTGCCGGGCATCGTCGAGCAGCGCGAGGACATAGCGAAAATCGTAGTCCGGCGTTACGGCCCATTCTCCCTCGCGCAGCTCCCAGCGCGGTGCATTATGCGCAATCAGCGGCATCGCTTCGGGTAGCGAATCGAGTGCCAGTCCGTCGTCCCAGACGGTCTGAGCCGCCGCGAAATGCCCGTTCGTCAATCGGTTCTCGAACGGCAGCACCGGAAACGCACGAGCCAACAGCATCGCCTCCTCGTATTCGGCATACCCGGCCAGATGCGCTGCCCATTTCCCGATCTCAAGAACGAGTACTCTCAGTCGCTCGCGAATCGCCAGGTTGTTCCGGAAGATCATGCCACTTGCGGCCGGCAGATCCGAGTGCGGAGCCTGGCTCGTAACGATCGCGTCGTAGCCGCGCGCAACATCATCTAGCGCATGCGCGGCGTAGACCACTGAAAACGGATCCAGTACGAGTAACAGACGATCATCACGTGTGCAGACGAGCTCATGAAAAATCGCCTGGTATTTGTAGAGAACCGCCTGCCTGCGACCAAATACATGCATGCCGTCAGCGATCGCGTGTGCATACCCGTTTGCGCGCGCATAGCCCGCGTGATTGTCAATTAGCCCGTCAACTGGGCGGTTGGTCAATACCGTCAGTACTCTGTTCATTCTCGTTATCCGTCACAGCAAGCGATGCCTGGTGCTCAGGCGCTGTCATCTAGTCGTCGAACGTATAGGCAATCTCATGCCAGCGTCGCACGGCCCGCTTTCCCGTGCGCGCCGGCGCATAACTACGCTCGCGCAATGCGCTCAATGCAATCGCATCACATGCGGAATCGCCGCAACTCACCTTCAAGACGACGTCCTGCACAACGCCACGCTCATCGAGCAACACGCGCGCAAGCACTCGCTTTGGCCGCGAATGCAACGAAATTGCTTGTTTCAGCAACCTGTCGAGAAGTGTCATTTCATGTTCGGCAAAGTAGTCGTTACGTGCTTGGAAATATGACGCGTCTTACCCGGCACGGTGTGCGTCGTCGTATGCCATCACGAGCGTACGCATCTCCGTCCACATTCCGTAGTAGTGCACGATGAAGCTGTCCGGGCCAACCATAAACCACGGTGTATTGATCACAAGCGGATTCAGGATTTTCCGATCATCGAGCAACCCTGCTTCTTGCATCGCCTCGATGAAATAGAACTGGTCACCATTTTGCGCATACACTGACGAACGATCTGTCAAACCGCGAATCCGCGTCATCAGACCGCGCAGCATCGCCGCGTTTGCAGCGGTGCGGCGAAATCCCATCACGCCCGAATTGAACGGCCACTGCCCGATATCGCGGGCAAGTAGGTAATCCCTGCCTTCAAGCAACGCGTCGATCGGTCTGTCGTGGTCTAGGACCAGCACGTCCGCATCGACCCAGATGATCCATTCGTGATGCGGCAGATATGCATCGAGAAGCCATGGCTTGAACCAGTTTCCTGTACCCGACAGGCCGATTTCGGCCGGCGTGTCGCGATACACATAAAATGTGTAGCCGTGTCGTTCCGAATACAGCCGCAGGTTACGCTCGGCAATGCCGCCATAGCTGGCTATTCCCGGCGTGTACAGCATGACAAACGCGATCTCCCTGCCCGGCGTATAAGTGCTGCGTTGTGACGCCCCATCGCCGACGGGCGTAGCGAATGAAAACGGCGGAAGATGGAGCATCCGGGACGTCTCCAGGTGATCGCACAGAATCTTACGAAAACGCGATGCACTGCCCGTTTGTGTCGGAGGGTCATGCAGATCGGCGAGACTAATCGCAAACGTTTCGGTACGGCTCCAGTACGGATCGATGTTCGGGCCCGTATGCATTACCGCATTCACACCGTCGATCGGCACGTACCATGGATGCACCAGTTCGCCATCGAGCGGCGTCGCTGCATCGTTGAGCCGATCGCCGCCGAGCTTGCAGCGCTGCATTATCCGGTAGAGACTCGCTTTCGTATCAGGCGTATTGCGCCAGAACTGCACATCCGCTTGAGGGCGGTCGCGCTCGACGCCGACCAGCAGCGCATCCCGGTCATTCATGAGCCGATCAAGCGAACAGGGTTCGACGATGAGCGCGTCCTCGCTCAGCAGCAGGACGACAGTGTCGTCCGGGCAAGCGTCGAGTAAGTCAAGCAGCGCTTCATACCGATGTAGCGCCCGCACCTGCACATCTCGCGGCCCAGCCGACGCATCGACGAACACATGCCGATAGCCTTGTTTTTCCGCATACCAGGCATGATTGGCACGCACTTCCGGTGCGTGCCCGGTAAAGAAACTCAGCACACAGTGCGATCGCAATTATCGTTCTCCAAATCTTCAATCAAACAGGCAGCCCGCCTAACCGGCCACATCGTGTCATACGTCGGCGTATGCCGCACCGCCTGCTGCTCTGGCGACGAGACACCTCAGGTCGTCCGCTACCCGTTCCACGACAGGTTCCCACTCCTGATACGCAGACTGTCGATACAGCGTCGTTCCCGGGTACCATGGAGTGTTGGTACGATGCCTCGACCATACCCAATGTGGATTGACGTCCAGCAACAGCCATACCGGCACACCGATCGCACCCGCGAGATGCGCGACGGACGTGCAAACCGTGATGACAAGATCCAGCGTCGACAGCAACGTCGCGGTATCGTCATATGAGTGAAGGTCAGCGGTGGGATCGACCAGCGAGAGCCCAGCAAGCCGCATCGCGGCGACATCAGCCGACGCGTCAACCTGCAAGCTCACGAACTCGACGTCGTTGATGTCGCGGAACGCACACGCATAGATCGTTGGGTCAATCGAGCGCAACAGATTGCGCGAATGTACACGATTGCCACTCCAGACCAATCCGACGCGCATTAGTTGGCGCGTGCGCGCCCGTGCGCACCGTTGCGCAACGGCTTCCGGATTCGCCCGCAGGTAGTGCGGCACCTCGGCCAAGCGATCGCCAGTAACTCCTAGGACATACGGCAGACTGCCCAGAGGTAGATGGAAGTCATGTGCCGGAAGGGTGAGTGTATCGTGCGGTACAATCACATCGACGTGATCGCCGACGCTACGCGCGAAGAGCGACAGCAATTGCGAGAAACAGCAATAGACGAGTTTGCCGCCCTCCATGTGAACACGCTCGGCAAGCCGCGGCAAAAAGCGGACGAATTGGATGGCGTCGCCATTGCCCTGTTCGCCCCAGACGAATAGCGTGCGACCGGTGAACGACTCGCCGTTCCAGCGCGGAGACGGAAGTTTCGGTGACAAATCCCTCAGCTCTGGGGAACCGAGCCAACGCGCCTCATGGTTGGCCCAACCGTTCGCGTAATCCTCGCGCGCCAGTTGCAGCATCGCTATCGCCCATGTGATCGACGGATTGACGGGATCGAGTTGCTGCGCGCGCAATGCGACCATCAACGCCGCATCCGATTGTTGCTGCTCCTTGAGCACCTGCACGCGGGTCTGCAACGCTACCGGATAGTCGGGCGCAAGCGCACAGGCTCGCTCCGACGCCACCTCACTGCCCGCGAGGTCACACTGGCCGAGCAACACCACCGCTAGGTTGTTCCAAGCCAGCGCGTTGTCCGGTTCCCGCTCGAGCAGCGTGTAGAGAAGCGTTTGCGCCTGGCTCAGTTCGCCCCGCTCGATATGCGCCGCCGCGATGTTGTTTTGCAGCATCGGGACCCGTGGATCGAGTCGGTCGGCCTGCATATACGCGGCCAGCGCGGCGTCATGTCTGGCCGCGCGCTGATGCAGCAAACCGAGATGGAACCAGCCCCGCGCGCTGCCCGGCTGCGCGTCGCAAAAGCGCGTCGCCACCTCGAGCATGTCGATATCATCAGGCTTTGCCGCCTGCATCTCAATCCATTCAAGTACCCAGGACTCTCCGGGTGACATGGTCCGATACGCACGGCGATATGCATCGTTCGCACCAACAGCGTCGCCATTGGAGGCAGCCTGCCTTGCACACTCCACCAGCGTCGGTCCGCTGTTCGGATCGAGTACCAATGCACGCTCCAGCAGTACCGTTGCGTCGGAAAGACGGCCACGCATTCGCATGACGCGACTCGTGGCAGCCAGCAGCGCCGCATCGGTCGTTTCGCGTGTGCAATGCTCATCGCTCAACTTCGCGGCTCCTATCAGATCGCTGCGGTCGAGCAGGTGCTCGACCTGCACAGAAATGGGTAATTGAACGGTCATGGTACGCTCGGCGCGTCTTCAATCATCAAGCAGAGGTTGGTGCGGAGCCTGTCGCGAGGCGGACACAAGGTTGAAATTCAATCGATCCGACCGCGGCTGTCGTTTGCCGTTTCCGACGTTCTGCCCGTATCGACGGGCACGTATCGCTCCGCGTCTTCGTCCGTCGTCGCCTGAATTCGATACTGTTCGCGATCTTTTCCGGCAAGCCAGTGGGGCGTACGCCCGCGCCCGCTCCACGTCTGGCCTGTTTGCGGATTCCAATATTTTGGGGCCACACTTCGCTTCTTCGTTGCAAGCGGCATGTGTTCTTTGTTGCGCGGCACCACATCCATGTCAAAGCCGAATGCCTCCAGTACCTCGCGCACGCGGTTCGCCACAAGGTTCGCAACGCGGTCGCACTCCATCTGCCTCTCGCGCTCGATCTGGAATTTCAATCGGTCGTACTGCTCCAACAGGGTTCTGTAGCTGCTCATTGCTCCTCCTCGCCCGCTCGTGCCGCTCACGCGCGGTTGAGCTGCAGCATCAGTTCGTCATAGCGCGTGACGATTTCCCCGTTGGTCGAAAGATAGCGTGCAATGACCTGACGTTGACGAGCTCGATACTGTTCCCAGTCGGCGTCATGGTTCTGGATCGCATAAACGAGTTGGCGTGCACCCTCGTCGACGTCATTGTCCGGATAGTAGTAGCCGAGCTCGCGGCATAGGTACGCGTTGTGAACGAACGGATATCCGTTCCAGCACACGTCGAAGTAAAAATAGTTCAACGCCAGCCCCCATTGATGAGACACGACGATGTCTGTATGTTCGGCCAAGAAGCGCGGTGTTTCAAAGTGGCTGACGAAGCTCGCCTTGCCGTTACGCACGATGTCCAAGTAGCGCGCGATGCCGATGAACTCGGGGCAGCGCGTTGCAAGATGTTCTGCGTTGGTGACATGAAGATGAGAAATGTCTTCACCGACGAGCCGATATGCGTTCTCGGCAATCAGCATCGGATAGAGGCAGAACTTCAGTACGTCGATGTTCGCCTCCATCACAGATAGCCTACGCGGGCCGCTGGCCGGGCGGTATTCGCCCCGATTGGGTAGATCTCGCGTTCGTGCTTCGATGCACATCGGATCCCATACGAACGGAACTTCGCGTGCCGGGCTGCGGCGCAGCGTCTTGAAAAAATGCAGGCTCGTTTCAACCACTTGCGGAATCACCCAGACTTCGTCGTATTGCTGGTTGATGAACATCGAGTCACTCATTCGGCGACCAAATATCATCGCCTCCATCAACTGGACGTACTCCGGGCCGCAACAGTAGCTGACCAATTTCGTGCCGCGTGCCTTGATGTAATGCGTCTGATCGGCATTTATCTGGCCGCCGAGCTCGATCAGGATGTCGAGGTTGTCCTTGACATCGTCGAAACGCCGCATGGGATAACACTCGAGATCCCACGGCAACTTGTCTGTGATCGGAACGGACGTCGTATTTACCAGCACTACCTGATGGCGAAGGGGCGATTGCTGAAACACGCGCATCAGATACAACGCATTTTGCTTGATGCCGTTGACCCACAGGCTCTCGGCCTCGTGATGCAGGCCAATCGTGATACCGATTCGAAGCGAGCGCGGCCCGCGTGCTTCCTGTCTCGTGGCATGCAGCACGGTCATTGCACGGCCCCCCATTGAAACTGCACCTGGCGGCGCAGGATCAGGCAGGAAGGCGGCGTGTCGACGAGCACGACGGTCTCGCGCGGACGAGTCGATTCGGTGTAGACCATGACGGATTTGACGAGTTGAGTAGCGTGATAGCCGTTCAGTTCGCTGCGAGCCACCTGCGTACAGGACAATGGTGCACTGGAAATACGCTCGGCCAGCACCGAACAGCCGCCGCCGATGCCCGGCACCGTAACGAGCGACAGCAAGGCCGAGGATTGCGAAAATTCGATGCCAGACAACGAGAACAGTGGCCCAACATCGGGGCTCGCACGTTGCCAGTCCAACAGGATGTCCGCTCGCGCGGAACGATCAAAAACGCGTGCCGATACCTGGGCGACAGCGTCGTAACAGCGGCGAATACCGATTTCCTGCGCCGCATGTGCAAGTATCGTGACCGACGTGGCCGGCGCCTTGGCGGCCATGGCTGACGGTGCCGGCTGCGCCCGCGCGACACTCCCAGGATGAACCGATGTCCATGCGAACACCAGGACGGCGCCCGTCGCGACGACGACGTGCAATGGCGTCGAAACGTTATTGCGCATCATCGCTCCTCGAACACCGACGCAATCGCTGCGCTGTATTGTTCGACGTTGGCTGGCAGTTCAGGATTGAGCGATGCAAGGAAATCTCGGGCCGTGCGACGGTAGTCATCCAGACGAGCGTCATGTTCGGCGAATGCGCGCCGTAACGTCAATGCGCCGTCCTGGCAATCAAAGCCGTCGTAACGATAGCCGCAGCCACCAAGCAACGAGGAGTTGTGAATCAGCGGATAGCCTCCGTACAACGCCTCGTAATACAGATAGTTCTGCGCGTTTTCCCATTGATGTGAGATCACGGCATCGGCCTGCACGGTCAGGATCTCGTAGATTGGCAGTCTCGGCTCGTAGCTCGCTCGCCCATGACGCGTGAGATCGAGGCTGCGCGCGAAGCCAACGAAGACGGCATCCTCCTTGAGCGACATCGCGTTGAAAACCCGCAGGTAATCGATGAAATCGGGATCCTGCCGGTATGCCAAATCCGCGGTCAGCATCGCGACATGCGCAGTTTTCACCATGCAGATGTTCGGTTCGAGAATCGCAAGGCGCCAGCGCGATCGCCCGGGCACATAGCTGAATGTCCGCTCCGCGCTCGCCGCCTTCAGCGATCGCTCCAGCAGCGCCGGATTCCAGAGGTGCTGCATAACCTTCACCGGCGCACGGGACCCTGCTTCGTAATAGCCGGTACATGTCTTCGCAAAGGCCGGCAATGTCCAGATCGCGCTATACGGAGTACCGGAAAGCAACAACCCATGCGGCAGCCCGAACATCATGCGCTCGATGTCGATCACATAGTCGTTCGCCACGCGCATGCCGATCACGCGACCTCCCCGGTCGCGGAAGCTACGCGCCCAATCCGGATTCAACTGCGCGCTCAGCTCAATGATGACGTCGAGTTTTTCCCGCGCAGCATCGAGATTGATCACCGGCACCGGCGAATGTTCGAGGAACAATTTTGCTTCGGATGGCTTTCCGTCGCCGCCGTTGACGAGATAGGCTGCCTCGACGATCGGCGACTGCCGAAGCAACATTGCTAAGAAGTAGCAGTTCTGAAAGATACCGTTCTCCCAGATCGATTGCTGGCCGGTACGCAGGAAGATCGTGATGCCGACCTTGAGGCGCCTGGATTTCAGCATGATTGACCTCCATGACGACCCCGTGCGCTTACATGGAGCAATTGCTTAAAATAGCGCGCGCCGTTCTCCTCCGCGAGCGGATGCAACCGGCCAAGGAACGCGCATACGTCGCGCTTGTAGTCGGCGACCTTCGCGTCGTGCTGCCGCGCCGCGCGAACCAGCGCCTGTGCGCCCGCCTGCACGTCGAAATCCGGGTAGTAGTAGCCGAGCCCGGACAGCCACGCTGAGTTATGAACCAGCGGATATCCGCCGTACAGTGCATCTAGATGCAGATTGTTTTGATCGTTCTGCCACTGGTGAGCGACGACCGCATCAGCGGCGTGGCTCATGAAATCGACGAAGTCATGCCGGTGATCGACGCGTACGAGCCCTGCCCCTGTCAGTTCGAGCGCGTTGCGCATGAACGAGAACGTCGGATGCTGCTCGAAATGCGCGCTGTTGAGCACCGTCAACTCAGCAACCGCGTCTGGCGCGCAGCGGTATGCCGTATCGGCGATCAGCATCGGCAACATGCAGCACTTTACGACCGAAATGTTCGGTTCGAAAATTGCGACACGCAACGCACGTGTGACTTCGGGCAAGCGCTGCGTGGGTTGGAAGCCGAAATGCCGGCCAACGCCGCCTAACAGGCGGGCTCGCTGATCGATGAACATCGGATCCCAAAGATACGGTACTTCGAACACCGGGCATCGATGCAGCGTCTCGAGCATCGGCCGGAATACGCGGTCCTTGGGCAAGATCCAGATCTCGTCGCATCGGTTCGCACGCGAAAAATAGCCCCCGCGCTTGAATACGCTCGGCTCGATCAGTCCGACATACGGTTGCCCGCAACAGAAATAGACGGTTCGTTTGCCGCGTGCGCGAAGATGGTCCAGCCACTCGATGTCGAGCCCCCCGCTCATTTCGATCGCAATATCGATCGCGTCTGTCGCCTGTTGTGGCGACAACAGCTTCAGATCCGGTAGCAGCGCGCGGATATCGTCTGGAAGTTGCGGTTCCGGCCCGCAGTTCAGCAGCACGACGTCCCGCACTGCCGGCAACGCCTTCAGCAATTTAATCAGGAAGAAGACGTTCTGCCCGAGCCCATTGTCCCAGATGGATTGGCCCGCCCGGGTCACAAGTGAAATTCCAATACGCATAGTCTGTTACCGCGCACCTTTCGATGCATCCCCGTTTTTGATGTGTTCCAATATTGTCCACGCATTGCCCGAAGAATCGGGTTGCGCCGCCGAACCCACTGTGCGATGCCCTCGCTGAATCGCTCAGGAATAAAAAGGAGGATCAGCCCGGGGGAGCAGGCGATCCTCAAACCCCGGCAACTTCCGGATATGCACGAGGACTTGATCCGGAAGCAGTCATCCAGGGAAACGCACTAGGTCTGCGGCAACGTGATTTCGACGCGCCGGTTTTGCGAGCGGCCTTTCACTGTCTCGTTCGTCGCCACCGGTCCTGCCTTGCCATGTCCGCGAACGTCGAACTGTGCGGCGTTAAGTCCGTGCGATTTCAGGTAATTCGCGACGGTCTGCGCGCGAGCTCGCGACAAATGCAGGTTGTATGCGTCGGAACCGACGCCGTCGGTATAGCCGTCGATCGCGACCGTTCCGAAGGACATTCCCTTCGCATCCGCCACCAGCTTGTCGAGTCGCTCTTTCGCAGCAGGCGTCAGAGTTGTCTTGTTGAAATCGAAATTAGCATCGCCAGCCAGCGTAATTTGCCGTGGTACCAGCATGGCCATCGGTGCAGGGACCGCAGCTGCGGCACCTTCTGCCGCTACCGGCTGCGGTGCCTCTCCACACTGGAAAATCAGCGAGCGGGTGTTCTGCTTGCCGTCCGACGTCGTCGAACCCAACGGTGCCAGATCCTCGACCGGACGCACCTTCTGATCGCGACAGATTTCGCTCGCCTTTCGATAGCAGGTAGCCGCGCTTTCGATCAATCCATGGCAATCGACCCGGTAAGTCCGTTGCCCGTCCTGCCGGTCGACCGACCAGGCACTGAACGTCGGCCCGGTCGCAGATGAGCAGCCAACCAGCACGACCATCGCCGCTACGCACAACATTGCGTTACGCATGTAGAGCCTCTTGTTTCATGTCGTTTATCTTCAATTCGCCAAAGCCTTACGTAATCGACAGGCGGCGGGCCAACCACCCGTCGCCTGTCCGGCGCATTACCACTGGTAGCCCAATCCGACACCGTAGGTACGGCCCGCGCTGCTCGCGCCCACGCCACCCTTGATCTTCAGGTTCTCTGTGATCCGTGCGGTGAAGCCCAGAGCCACCGCGCCGTAGCCCTGGTAAGTCCCCGTCCCGATACCGACCGCTATCGTCTTGCCCAGATCGACGTCCGGAATCATCGTCAGCGCTGTGGTGGCAGCCACACCCGAGTAAGCAGTTCGTGCAACAGCCGACACGGAGCCCTGAACAGCGTTGAGCTGCGACACATTCACCGCGTCGGTCGGATTGACACCCGGTCCCACATTGGTGATCCGCCGCTCTGTACCTGGCGCACCGACCGATACCGTGTTGGCTTCACCGGCAATCGATCCCGCGCCGAGTGCGACCGAGTTCGGCGCGCTCGCCGTTGCGTTGGCGCCCATCGCGACGCTGTTCTTGCCACTACCCAACGCGTTTGCCCCGATCACGGTTGCGCCTTCTGCCGATGCATTCGCGCTGTAACCGAGAGCGACCCCATTCGTTCCGGAGGCCGTTGCATTGACGCCCAATGCCATCGAATTGTTGCCGGTCGCTCCATCATTGTTGTAGTTGCCCTGCGGCGTACCGTTATCGTTCACGCTGTAGTAGTGCGTGCGCGTGGCGGAGACGACCGTGGACAACGAAGACACGTTGCTGTTGGTCGTGCTTAACCCCGTCGACAGCGAGCTGGCCGTCGTCGACGCTGAGGTCGACAGCGACGCCACATTGCTGTTGGTCGTACTCAACCCCGTCGACAGCGAGCTTTCCACTGTCGACGTCGAGGTCGACAACGATGCCACATTGCTGTTGGTCGTGCTCAACCCCGTCGACAGCGAGCTGGCCGTCGTCGACGTCGAAGTCGACAGCGACGCCACATTGCTGTTCGTCGTGCTCAGGCCCGTCGACAGCGAACTCGTTGCCGTCGACGTCGAAGTCGACAGCGACGCCACATTGCTGTTCGTCGTACTCAACCCCGTCGACAGCGAACTCGTTGCCGTCGACGTCGAGGTCGACAGCGACGCCACATTGCTGTTCGTCGTGCTCAGGCCCGTCGACAACGAGCTTTCCACCGTCGACGTCGAGGTCGACAGCGACGCCACATTGCTGTTGGTCGTGCTCAGGCCCGTCGACAGCGAGCTTTCCACTGTCGACGTCGAGGTCGACAACGATGCCAC
>NZ_LPDI01000046.1:0-1047 GCF_001528895.1 Burkholderia sp. MSMB1078WGS
ACGGTGACGGGTGCCTTGGGTGGAGTGGGTGATCCGACCGGTGGGCTTGGTGGTGTGGTTGGCACGGTAACCGGCGCCCTGGGTGGCATCGGGGGCGGCGGGACTGGCGGCCTCGGCGGTGTTGTCGGCACGGTAGCGAACACGGCCACGGGGGCAGTCGGAACACTGACTGGCGCACTGGGCGGTGTTGGCGGCGGGACCGGTGGTCTCGGTGGCGTTGTCGGAACGGTGGGCAACGCGGCAAGCGGCGCAGTCGGTACGGTAACCGGCGCACTGGGTGGTATCGGTGGCGGGACTGGCGGCCTTGGCGGTGTTGTCGGCACGGTAGCGAACACGGCCACGGGGGCAGTCGGAACACTGACTGGCGCACTGGGCGGTGTTGGCGGCGGGACCGGTGGTCTCGGTGGCGTTGTCGGAACGGTGGGCAACGCGGCAAGCGGCGCGGTCGGTACGGTGACGGGTGCCTTGGGTGGAGTGGGCGATCCGACCGGCGGCCTCGGCGGTGTTGTCGGCACGGTAGCGAACACGGCGACGGGCGCAGTCGGAACGTTGACTGGCGCGCTGGGCGGCGTTGGTGGCGGGACTGGTGGTCTCGGTGGCGTCGTTGGAACGGTGGGCAACGCGGCAAGCGGCGCAGTCGGTACGGTAACCGGCGCACTGGGTGGTATCGGTGGTGGCGGGACCGGCGGCCTCGGCGGCGTTGTCGGGACGGTAGCGAATACGGTGACGGGCGCAGTCGGAACGCTGACTGGCGCACTGGGCGGCGTTGGTGGTGGGACTGGCGGCCTCGGCGGTGTTGTCGGTACGGTAGCGAATACGGCGACGGGTGCAGTCGGAACGCTGACTGGTGCTTTGGGCGGTGTTGGCGGCGGGACCGGTGGTCTCGGTGGCGTCGTTGGAACGGTGGGCAACGCGGCAAGCGGCGCAGTCGGTACGGTAACCGGCGCACTGGGTGGTATCGGTGGCGGGACCGGTGGCCTCGGCGGCGTTGTCGGCACGGTAGCGAACACGGCGACGGGTGCGGTCGGAACGCTGACTGGCGCGCTG
>NZ_LPDI01000047.1:0-3764 GCF_001528895.1 Burkholderia sp. MSMB1078WGS
GCGCCTGCCTTGGCCAGCTCCAGCGCGATTTCCTTGCCGATGCCGCTCGCGGCGCCCGTGACGACTGCGGTCTTGCCGCTCAGATCTGCTGCCATGTCCGTCTCCTCCCGTTGTCGGATCGATAAAACACGCGCCCGCCGTATCCGCGCTCATCGCGAAATCGTATCGGCGTGCCAGCCGTCATTGTGCACGATCGGCCCCGCCGTTCGCGCGCAAAACGTCTAAGCTTAAGGTCGATTCCGTTCGACAGGAGGTTCTCATGCACTATCGACGGCTAGGCCGCTCCGGCCTGCAGATCAGCGAGCTTTCCCTCGGTTCGTGGGTGACTACGGCAATCAGGTCGACCAGCGGGTCGCGCGCGAATGCCTCGCCGCGGCCCGCGATGCGGGCGTCAATTTCTTCGACAACGCCGAAGTCTACGCCGGCGGCAAGTCCGAGGAAATCATGGGCCACGCGCTCAAGTCGCTCGACTGGCCGCGCATCAGCTATATCGTGTCCACGAAGTTCTTCTGGGGGCTCGCGGAAGCCCCGAACCAGTACCACACGCTGAACCGGAAATACCTGCTGAACGCGATCGACGGCTCGCTGCGCCGGCTGCAGCTCGACTATGTCGACCTCGTCTATTGCCATCGGCCCGATCCGCATACGCCGATCGAGGAAACCGTGTGGGCGATGAGCGACATGATCGTGCGCGGCAAGGCGCTGTACTGGGGCACGTCGGAATGGAGCGCCGACGAGATCCGCGCGGCGTGCGAGATCGCCGAGCGGCATCATCTGCACAAACCGGTCGTCGAGCAGCCGCAGTACAACCTGTTCCACCGTACCCGGGTCGAACAGGAATATGCGCGGCTCTACGACGATTACGGTCTCGGCCTCACGACCTGGAGCCCGCTGGCGTCGGGACTGCTCACCGGCAAGTACCGCAACGGCGTGCCGGCCGGCAGCCGTGCGCAGTTGCAGGGCTACGACTGGATGCGCGAACGCCTGACCGATCGGGCCGCCAACGACATCGTCGAACGGCTCGGTGAGATTGCAGCCGAACTCGGCTGCAGTACCGGCCAATTGGCAATCGCATGGGTGCTCGCGAATCCGCGCGTGAGTTCGGTCATCACGGGCGCATCGCGGGTGGACCAGATCGGCGACAACATGCGCGCGCTCGACGTTGCCGCGAAGCTGACGCCGGACGTGAAGCAACGCATCGAGGCGGTAGTCGGCGACGCATACGAGTAAGGCGACTCACGGCCACTCGCGTACAATACGCGGCCTCGGCACCTGGCCCGACGGCCGCGCGCGATCCGCTTTCATCGATTCACCTTTCGTTTCAGGCAGCCCGCCATGCTCAGTTATCGTCACGGTTTTCACGCAGGCAACCACGCGGACGTGCTCAAGCACGCCGTCGTCGTCCAGCTGCTGCGCTACCTGAACAAGAAAGACAAATCGTACTGGTACATCGATACGCACGCAGGTGCCGGCGTGTACTCGCTGCGCGACGGTTATGCAGCGAAGACGTCGGAATTCGATACCGGCATCGGCCGGCTGTGGAACGAAAAGAACCTGCCTGAGGCGCTGGGCGACTACGTGGATGAAGTCCGCGCGCTGAACGCCGACGGCGAACTGCACTTCTATCCCGGCTCCCCGTACATCGCATGGCGGTCGATGCGCGAGCAGGATCGGATGCGCCTGTTCGAAATGCACACGACGGAAATCGATGTGCTGCGCCACAATTTCCGCGACGCGGGGCGACGCGCGATGATCTTCGCCGGCGACGGCTTCGAAGGTATCAAGGCGCTGCTGCCGCCGCCGCCGCGACGTGCACTCGTACTGATCGATCCGTCCTACGAGGACAAGAAGGATTACGCCCGCGTGGTGAGTTGCATGACGGAATGCCTGAGGCGTTTCGCGACCGGCTGCTATGCAATCTGGTACCCGCAGGTCACGCGGCTGGAATCGCAGCGCTTTCCCGAACAGTTGAAGCGCCTTCAACCGAACAACTGGCTGCACCTGACGCTGACGATATCGAATCCGCCGACCGACGGACTGGGCCTCTACGGCAGCGGGATGTTCATCCTGAATCCGCCGTATACGCTCGCTCAGAGCATGAAAGAGGTACTGCCCTACCTGGTCGAGATGCTGGGCCAGGATAGCGGTGCCCGCTGTCAGATCGAGCACCGCGGAAACTGATCGGGCGACTGGTCGTTACGGCTGCGGTCTCGGCGCGAGCCTCGGCTGCCCGCTCCAAGCGGGAACATTGATATACGGCGCGACGAACAGCGGAACCGACGTGTTCGGCGCCTGCCCGGCCGGGGCCCGCATGCCTGCGGGCTCGACGATCGGCTCCGACGACAACGGTGCCGTCTGCAACACCAACCCGCCCTTGCCGTCCTGGATGCCGCGCTGCGTATCGAGAACGAGCGGCCTGGACGACGTCGCGGCACCGGCCGCGAGGCCATGAACGAGCACGGCCGCGCCCAGAACGAGACGCGCGCGAGCACTACGACGCACATCGACACGCAAACGCATGATCGTGTCCTTCAGGATGAAAAGCAGGTCCATACCATAGCGCTGCGCCGACGATTTCGCCAGATCCGGCGCACAAAAAAACAAAGCCCCGTCAATACGGGGCTTGCTTGTCGTTCGGTGCCGCTCGGCACCTGACGGTGACTCCGATTACAGCGAGTAGCCGTTGGTTTCGAGCGAGCGGATGCGGCTCTCGAGCTGGACGATGTCCGACGACGTGGCGAGGTAGGCCTCACGGCGCTCACGTTCTGCGGATTCGAACCAGTTGCTCAGCTTTTCGACGATGTAGGCGATCATGACGTTCTCCAAGGAAGAGGGACCCCTGGTGAATCGAAATTCAGGGATTTCCCGTATAGGGTTATCCCGAATTATAGCGATGCCGCACCAAGATGCTAGTGAAATACTCGCATGGAGACCATTCCAATTCGGAATGGAGACAGCCACGCTGTCCATAACTTATTGATTTTTAATGATGTTGAGTTTGAGCCCGTTTTGAGACTCGAAGGCCTGCACTAATTTGGTTCGCCGACGGGGTCGGCCAGGCGCGCCAAAATCGGGCATTCGGGCCGCCCGTCACCATGGCAGTGCGCGGCCAGATCGACCAATGTGTCGCGCATGTCGCTCAGCTCCGCGATGCGTTTGTCGAGTTCGGCCACGTGCTCCAGAGCGATCGATTTCACTTCGGCGCTGGCGCGGGAGCGATCCTGCCAGAGCATCAGCAGCTTGCGAATGTCCTCGACGAGAAAGCCGAGTCGTCTCGCCTGGCGGATGAACCGCAAGATATGAATTTCGTCCGCACCGTAGATCCGGTAGCCGGCATCGCTACGCTTGCTCGGCGCAAGAAGGCCGACTTGTTCGTAGTACCGGATCATCTTCGCGCTGACTCCGGATTCGCGCGACGCGTCGCCGATATTCATTCCTCCGCCCTCTTCATCAAATCCAGGTTTCGAACACGAACGTCGACGGATACTCGCGTCGACGACACTTCGATCGTATCAAATCACGGGGTTTCGTTCCGAGGGAGGGCTTGGCACGCAGCAGAAACGCAGATGACCGATCTGGCGCGCTCGCGGTTGGATTACGAGGAATGAGCGCGCATCACCGCGTGCTTTTTCTAGGCGCCGAAATGCAAAAACCCCCGCCTGATCGGGCGGGGGTTTCTGTCTTGAGGGGAGCCTGACGATTACCTACTTTCACACGGGAATCCGCACTATCATCGGCGTAGAGTCGTTTCACGGTCCTGTTCG
>NZ_LPDI01000048.1:0-76587 GCF_001528895.1 Burkholderia sp. MSMB1078WGS
GGACCCGACGCAGAACATCGTGTGGGTCACGCCCGAAGGCGGCGGCGGGCCGAATTACCCGAACATGTAAGCTGCCGAAACGCGCCGCCACGAGCGGCGCGTTTCGTTTGGTCGCCGCACACCGCCGCAAACGAAACGGGGCGCTGCATCATGCAGCGCCCCGCTTGCATTCATCGTTCGACGGTCGAGACGGCGCGCGCTGCGCCCCGCCTGCTCGTATCAGGTCGCGCTGCCCGAGATCTTCGGCGTCGGCGTCTCGACGTCGCCGCACTGCGCACGGTGACGCAGCGCATGGTCGATCAGCACCAGCGCGAGCATCGATTCGGCGATCGGCGTCGCACGAATGCCGACGCACGGATCGTGGCGACCGAAGGTTTCGACCGTCGCCTCTTCACCGCTCTTCGTGATCGAGCGGCGCGGCGTGCGAATGCTCGACGTCGGCTTGATCGCGATCGACACGGTGATGTCCTGCCCCGTCGAAATCCCGCCGAGCACGCCGCCCGCGTGGTTGCCGACGAAGCCGGCCGGCGTCAGTTCGTCGCCGTGCACCGAGCCGCGCTGCGCGACGCTGTCGAAGCCCGCGCCGATCTCGACGCCCTTTACCGCGTTGATGCTCATCATCGCCTTCGCGATATCGGCATCGAGCCGGTCGAACACCGGTTCGCCCCAGCCGACCGGCACGCCCGACGCGACAACGTCGATGCGCGCGCCGATCGAATCGCCGTCCTTGCGCAGCGCGTCCATGTATGCCTCGAGCTCCGGCACGACCGCCGCGTTCGGCGAGAAGAACGGGTTCTCGTGCACGTGCGACCAGTCGACGAACGGCACGTCGATTTCGCCGAGGCCGCTCATGTAGCCGCGCACCTCGACCCCGAAGCGCTCGCGCAGCCACTTCTTCGCGACCGCGCCGGCGCCGACGATCGGCGCGGTCAGGCGCGCGGACGAGCGGCCGCCGCCGCGGTAGTCGCGGATGCCGTATTTCTGCCAGTAGGTGTAGTCGGCGTGGCCGGGACGGAACGTCTCGACGATGTTGCCGTAATCCTTGCTGCGCTGGTCGGTGTTGCGGATCAGCAGCGCGATCGGCGTGCCGGTCGTCACGCCTTCGAACACGCCCGACAGGATCTCGACCTCGTCGGCCTCCTGCCGTTGCGTCACGTGCCGCGACGTGCCCGGCTTGCGGCGATCGAGCTCGACCTGGATGTCGGCTTCGGTCAGCCCCATTCCCGGCGGGCAGCCGTCGATCACGCAGCCGATCGCGGGACCGTGCGATTCGCCGAAGGTCGTGACAGTGAAAAGCGTGCCGAGGGTATTGCCGGACATGATGGAACCGCCCAAAGAGAAATGGGCAAACCGATGCGCTGCCGGAGCCGCAGGCAGGTCGATCGTTTGCCGGTCGAGAAAAGAGGTAAACCGCTATTATGCCAGCCGTCCCGGCCCCGCGGGCCGCCCGACCGCCGGCCACGCACAGGCTGCGTGCATGCGCGGCCCACGAAAGCGCGTCCGGGCGCCCGCCCCAGCCCGGACGCCGCCGAATGCCCGCGCGTTGCCGGCCCGGCGCCCGCCTACTTCCGCGCGCCGCGCAACTCCGCCACCGCCGCCTGCAACGCCTCGGGCGTCGCCACCGACGCCGGGATCGGCTCGCCGACCGCCAGCGTCAGCCGGCTCATCGCGCCGCGCTTGATGGGACGCGGCATCCGCGCATCGGTATGCCGCGAGAAATAGCTGCCCCACAGCCCGCGCAGCGCCATCGGGATCACCGGCGCCGGCGTGCGGTTCAGGATCTCGGTGATGCCGTGGTGGAACGTGTTGATGTCGCCCGTCTTCGTCAGCTTGCCCTCGGGGAAGATGCACACGAGTTCGCCGTCCTTCAACGCGGCCTCGCACAGATCGTACGCGCGCGCGAGCATCGCGGGATCCTCGTGACGCGGCGCGATCGGGATCGCCTTCGCATGCCGGAATACCCAGCTCGCGAAACGCGTCTTGAAGATCCGGTGATCCATCACGAAACGAATCGGGCGCGGGCTCGCGGCGGCCAGCACGAGCGCATCGACGTAGCTGACGTGGTTGCACACGAGTACCGCGGCGCCTTCCGCCGGGATCCGCTCCGCGTGCACGAGGCGGATCCGGTAGAAGGTGTGCACGAGCACCCACGCGACGAAGCGCAGCAGGAACTCGGGCACGAGCAGGTAGATATACGTCGCGACGATCACGTTCAGCAGCGCGGTGACGAGGAACAGCCCCGGAATGTCGACGCCGGCCTTGGTCAACCCCATCGCCATGACGGCCGACAGGATCATGAACAGCGCGTTCAGGATGTTGTTCGCGGCGATGATCCGCGCGCGGTGCGTCGGCGCGCTGCGGCTCTGGATCAGCGCATACAGCGGCACGCTGTAGAAGCCGCCGAACATCGCCAGCAGGAACAGATCGGCCAGGATCCGCCAGTGGCGCGCACCGGCCAGGAATTCGCCGACCGACAGCAGATGGCCGGGCGACGGCAGCGCGTGGCTCGCGAAATACAGCTCGATCGCGAACACGCTGATGCCGATCGAGCCGAGCGGCACGAGGCCGATCTCCACGCGCCGCTGCGACAACCGCTCGCACAGCAGCGAGCCGAGGCCGATGCCGACCGAGAACGTCGCGAGCAGGATCGTGACGACGTCGGGGCTCGCGGACAGCACGTCCTTCGCGAAATTGAAGAACGACGTGAGGAACGTCGCGCCGACGAACCACAGCCACGAGATACCGAGCAGGCTCAGGAACACCGTGCGGTTCTGGCGCGCGAGGCCGAGGTTGCGCCAGGTCTCGCTGACCGGGTTCCAGTTGATCACGAGGTCGGGCTGCGGCGCGGGCGTCGACGGCACGCGCTGCGCGACGAGCCGCCCGGCCAGCGCGATGACCACGACGCTCACCGCGAGCACGCGCTCGCCGCTGCCTTCGATGCCGGCCGCCGCGCCGCCGATGATCGTGCCGATCAGGATCGCGATGAACGTGCCCATCTCGACGAGACCGTTGCCGCCGACCAGTTCGTGTTCGCCGAGATGCTGCGGCAGATACGAATACTTGACGGGCCCGAACAGCGTCGAGTGCATCCCCATCATGAACGTGCACAGATACAGCAGCGTCGCGCTGTGCGTGACGAAGCCGGCCGCGCCGACCACCATCAGCACGATCTCGAAGGACTTCACGAAGCGCGTGAGGGTCGCCTTGTCATACTTGTCGGCGATCTGGCCGGACGTCGCCGAGAACAGCACGAACGGCAAAATGAAGATCGCGGAAATCAGGAATGCGGCCGTCTTCGCATCGACGCCGGAGAACCGCGCGGTGTGATACGTGACGAGCGACGTAAAGCCGATCTTGAAGACGTTGTCGTTCAGCGCGCCGAGGAACTGGGTCGTGAAAAACGGCGCGAAGCGACGCTCGCGCAGCAGGTCGAACTGCGATGCGTGCGCGCGCCGTTCGTCGCGCCGCCCGGAGGTGGCTTGCGTGTGATCGCTCATGCGGAATACGCGCGCCTCGTCTGGGCGAAGCTGCGCGGGCCTCGTGTTGTTGTCGTTGAAAAAAAGGCGGCGCAGGACAAACCTGCGCCGCCGCATGCCGGATGGCGGCGCCCATGCATCGAGGTGCCGGGCGCGGCGGGATTCACGGCTTGTGCGCTTCGGCTTCCGATTCCGGCCAGTCGCGGATGTACGCCTTCAGCATCCGGTTCTCGAAGCTCTGCGCCTCGACGACCGTCTTCGCGACGTCGTAGAACGAAATGACGCCCATCAGCACCTTCTTGTCGAGCACCGGCATGTAGCGTGCGTGACGCTCGAGCATCATCCGGCGCACTTCGTTGACGTCCGTTTCCGGCGTGCACGTGAGCGGCTCGTCCATCACCTTGCGCACCTGCACGTCGCCGATCGCGCCGCCGTTTTCGCGCAGGCGCAGGATGATCTCGCGAAACGTCAGCATCCCGACGAGATCGCCGTACTCCATCACGACGAGCGAACCGATGTCGTGTTCGGCCATCGTATCGACCGCTTCGCGCAGCGGCTTATCGGGCGTCACCGTAAACAGCGTGTTGCCCTTCACTTTCAGAATATCGCTGACGCGCATCGTAGTCCCCTCATGCTTGAATGCAAAATCTCTTTCGATCCTATCGGAAAGCCTGTCAAAAGGAAAGCACGGGCCGGCGCGGCGGGCCGCCGCCGCTTGCGGACGCGGGCAGCCGGCCGCACAATGGGCTCATGAACGGCGGCCCGAGGAGACGGCCATGGCGCATACGCATACGGAGCAATTCGCCAGCTTCGCTGACTTCTACCCGTATTACCTGAACGAGCACCAGAACCTGACGTCGCGGCGGCTGCACTTCATCGGCTCGCTCGGCGTGATCGGCTGCGTCGCGATGGCGGTCGCGACCGGCAACTGGCTGTGGCTGCCGGCAGCGATCGTCTGCGGCTACGGGTTCGCGTGGGTCGGACACTTCTTCTTCGAGAAGAACCGCCCGGCCACGTTCCGTCACCCGATCTACAGCCTGATGGGCGACTGGGTGATGTTCAAGGACATCTGCACCGGCAAGATCCCGCTGTAACCGCCGAGCCCCGCCGTCAGGCAGGCCGCGGCGGCCGCGCGTGCGGGTCGGCCACGCCCGGCGCCGAACCGGCGCCCCCGGCCGGCTCCGCGCCCGCGAGCCGGTGCGCGGCGATCAGCGATGCGAGCGTCACGTCGAACCGGTCGCTCGACAGCACCGCGAGCAGCGCCGCGCCGTCGACGTGGCTGCGGCGGCGCTGGAGCTGGTAGGTCAGCTCCGTGCGATCGATCACCAGCACGTCGAACAACTGCGCGAGCGTCAACTGTTCCGGGGTCGCGAGCAGGATGTAGCGCGGCGTGGCCTCGCCGTCGCCGTCGAGCCGCGCCACCCATTCCCGCTCCTCCATCGTCGTCAGCAGCCGCTGCGCGGTTTCCATGTCGCAGCGCAGCATCGTCGCGAGCCGGATCGCCGTGTAGCCACGCTTGCCGGCCGCGCGCACGTCGGCCAACCGCGCGAGCAACTCGAGCGCGTCGAGCAGGTCGCTGCCCGGATAGTGGATGCGGTGGAACTGGCCGACACGAATCGCCGGCAGCGCCGACGCGACCATCGCGCCGAGCAGCGCGATGAACCAGCTCAAATACACCCACAGCAGGAACACCGGCAGCGCCGCGAACGCGCCATAGACGGCCGTATAGGTCGGAATGCGCCGGACGTAGTAGCCGAAGCCGCGCTTCGCGAGTTCGAACGCGATGGCCGCGAACAGGCCGCCGATCACCGCGTCGCGCCATGCGACCGCGCAGTTCGGCAGGTACACGTACAGCAGCGTGAACGCGAGCACCGTCAACGGCAGCGACGCAAGCGCGAGCAGCCACTCGACGATCGACGTGGACGGCCCCGCGCCGGTGAACGCGAGCGACTGCGTGAACAGGTACGACGAGATCGACAGGCTCACGCCGAACAGCAACGGCCCGAGTGTGATCAGCGCCCAGTATGCGAGCACGCGCTGCGCGAACGGCCTGGGCTTGCGCACGCGCCAGATCAGGTTGAACGCCGATTCGATCGTCATCATGGTCATCACCGACGTGACGACGAGCACGATCAGGCCGGCTGTCGTCAGCCCCTTGGCCTTCGACGCGAACTGGTTCAGGTACTTGAAGATCTGGATGTTGAACTGCGCGGGCATCAGGTGATCCGCGAGGAACCCCTGCAGCGAAATCTGGAACGACGCGAACATCGGGAACGCGGTGAACAACGCGAACGCGACCGTCAGCAGCGGCACGAGCGACAGCATCGTCGTGAAGGTCAGGCTGCCCGCCACTTGCGGGATGCGATCCTCGGCGCTGCGCCGGGCCGCGAACTGCGCGAGGCGCTTGATGGTGACGAGATCGACGCTCAACTTCGGCAAACGGCTTCTCCTTCTTGATGCTGCGCGCGTCACGGCGCGCCGCCGCGCTGCGCGACGGCTTCAGCCCCTATAATAGCCGCTCGATTCCAGCAGGGGCCGACTGCACCGGGCACGCGCGCGGCCGCATGCGGCCCCGTCGCCCATGAAAGACATCCTCGTCCTCTATTACAGCCGTCACGGCGCCACGCGCGATCTCGCGCTCGCGATCGCGAACGGCATCGACAGCGTGCCGGGCATGCAGGCCCGCATCCGCACCGTGCCGCCCGTGTCGGCCGTCTGCGAAGCCACCGCCCCCGACATCCCGGCCGACGGCCCGCCCTACGCGGAACTGCGCGACCTCGAGGAATGCGCGGGCCTCGCGCTCGGCTCGCCGACCCGCTTCGGCAACATGGCCGCGCCGCTCAAGTATTTCCTCGACGGCACGACGCCGCAATGGCTGTCGGGCGCCCTGACCGGCAAGCCCGCGAGCGTGTTCACGTCGACGGGCAGCCTGCACGGCGGCCAGGAATCGACGCTGCTGTCGATGATGCTACCGCTGCTGCATCACGGGATGATGATCGTCGGGATTCCGTACACCGAATCCGCCCTCAGCACGACACGTACGGGCGGCACGCCGTACGGCGCGTCGCACGTCGCGCAACACGACCGCGCGGCGTCCGGCGGGCTGTCGGCGGACGAGAAGGCGCTCGCGGCCGCGCTCGGCGTACGGCTCGCGCGCGCCGCCGCGGCCCTCGCCGGCGCCCAGGCCGCCGAGGCGGCATGAGCGCCCCCGCCCGCCCCGCCGTCGCGGCCCGGCCGCGCCATGCGCGGGCCGCCGCTGCGTGTCTCGTCGCGCTGATCGCGCTGTCGCTCGCGTGGGAGTTGTGGCTCGCGCCGTTGCGCCCCGGCGGCTCCGCGCTGATGCTCAAGGCCGTGCCGCTGGCGCTCGCGCTGCCCGGCGTCTGGCGGCGTAACATCTATACGATGCAGTGGGCGAGCATGCTGATCCTCGTCTATCTTGCAGAAGGTATCGTGCGCGGCATGTCCGATCGCGGGCTGTCCGCGACGCTCGGCTGGTGCGAGACCGCGCTTGCCGTCGGCTTCTTCGTGGCGGCGCTGGCTTACGTCGCGCCGTTCAAGCGCGCGGCGAAAAAACCGCGCGCCACGTCCTGACCCTTACGCGACAAGGTGATGATGTCCTCCGAAGCTTTCGTTTCCGCGTGCCGCGACGCGATCGGCGCCGAGCACGTGCTGACCGATCCGCACGATACCGATCCGTTCCTGACCGACTGGCGCCGCCGCTACAAGGGCGCGGCATGCGCGGTACTGAAACCCGCGAACACGGCTGAAGTCGCCACGCTCGTGAAGCTCGCCAACGCGCACGGCGTCGCGCTCGTGCCGCAAGGCGGCAATACGGGCCTCGCCGGCGGCGCGACGCCCGATGCGAGCGGCAACCAGGCCGTGCTGAGCGTCGCGCGCCTGAACCGCGTGCGCGCACTCGATCCGCACAACAACACGATCACCGTCGAAGCCGGCGCGATCCTCGCCGACGTGCAGGCGCGCGCCCGCGAAGGCGGCCGGCTGTTCGCGCTGAGCCTCGCGGCGGAAGGCAGTTGCACGATCGGCGGCAACCTGTCGACCAATGCGGGCGGCACCGCGGTGCTGCGCTACGGCAACGCGCGCGAGCTGTGCCTCGGCCTCGAGGTCGTGACGCCGCAGGGCGAGATCTGGGACGGGCTGCGCGGACTGCGCAAGGACAACACGGGCTACGACCTGCGCGACCTGTTCATCGGCGCCGAAGGCACGCTCGGCATCATCACGGCGGCGGTGATGAAGCTGCATCCGCTGCCGGCGGCACAGGTGACGGCGCTGGCCGCGCTCGAATCGCCGCACGCGGCGCTCGATTTCCTCGCGCTGGCGCAGCGGGCGGCCGGGCCGCTGTTGACCGGCTTCGAGCTGATGTCGGATTTCTGCATGCAGCTGGTCGGCAAGCACTATCCGCAACTGCGCTACCCGTTCGCGCAGACCCATGCGCAAACGGTGCTGCTGGAGCTGTCCGACAACGAAAGCGAAGCGCATGCGCGCGCGCTGTTCGAGAAGCTGATGGAAGAAGCGTTCGAGGCCGGGCTCGTGGTCGACGCGGTGGTCGCGGAGAACCTCGCGCAGTCGCGTGCGTTCTGGGACCTGCGCGAGCACATCCCGCTCGCGCAGGCCGACGAAGGGCTCAACATCAAGCACGACATCGCGGTGCCGATCTCGTCGATCGCCCGCTTCATCGACGAGACCGACGCGGCGATCCAGCAGGCCGCGCCGGGCGCGCGCATGGTCACGTTCGGCCACCTCGGCGACGGCAACCTGCACTACAACGTGCAGATGCCCGAAGGCGGCGATGCGAAGGCGTTCCTCGCCGCGTTCCAGGCGCCGATCAACCGGATCGTCTACGACAACGTGCACCGCCACCACGGCACGATCAGCGCGGAGCACGGCATCGGCCAGTTGAAGATCGACGACGCGCAGCGCTACAAGTCGCCGGTCGAAACGACGCTGATGCGCACGCTGAAGACTGCGCTCGACCCGCGCGGCCTGATGAATCCCGGCAAGGTCCTGCGCTGAAGCCGCCTGCTCCGGAGCGAATCCCGTGAAAATCCGCGTCCTGTCCGACCTGCATCTCGAAAGCAACCTGCCCGACGCGATCCCGCATGCCGACGCCGATCTCGTCGTGCTGGCCGGCGACATTCACAATCACGCGGAAGGCCTGCGCTGGGCCGCCGAGACGTTCGACCCTGCGGTGCCGGTGATCTACGTGCCGGGCAACCACGAGTACTACGACGGGGAATTCGGCGCGCTGGAGGCGGCCATGCGCGACGCGGCGCACGCGCTCGACAACGTGCATTACCTGAACAACGGCGTCTACGTCGATCCCGCCCAACGCTTCCGCGTGCTGGGCACGACGCTCTGGACCGATTTTTCGCTGTTCGGCCGGGACGAAGCCAGCGTCGCGCGCGCGACCGAGGCCGGCCTGCGCGTGATGCTCGATTTCAAGGGATTGATCCAGGTGACCTGGCCGCACGACGCGACGGTGCATACGACGGCAGAGGCGCCCGAACGGGATTTCGCGCCGGCCGACGCGATCGCGCTGCACCGGCGAGGCCGTGCATGGCTGGAAGCGCAGCTGGCGGCGCCGTTTGCGGGCAGAACGATCGTCGTCACCCATCATGCGCCGCACCGCCGCTCGCTGGCGGAACGCTATGCGGAAGATCTGGCGTCGGCGGGGTTCGTCACGGACATGGCGGAACTGGTGCGGCCGCCGGTGGATCTGTGGCTGCACGGCCACACGCATACGTCATTCGACTACGTTGCGGACGGCGGCACGCGCGTGGTGTGCAATCCGCGCGGCTACCTTCACCGGCGCACCGGCGAATGGGAAAACCCCGCGTTCGCGTGGGACAAGGTCGTCGAACTCGGCTGAGCGCCGGCCGGGCGGTCGCGTGGCGCGGCCTTCCCGACCTGAGGCGCGACGGCAGGATCAGCGGCCGGGGCGGCGCGGATCGCGCACGCGGACCGGCACGGGCTTCATCTGCGCCTTCGCCTTCATCGCACGCAGCAGGTCGCGGGTCGCCGCCGCGGCGGCAGCCGCGCCCAGCAGGACGCCAAGGCCGATCATCAGGTGCGTATCCATCGCTACTCCGGTGTGGTGTATCTCGTTAATTCCAACAGTATCAAACTGTCTGACACACGTTCGTAAAAAAATGTTGCGTGAAGGACAAATCTCGTCAGATTGCGGTCGACTGCGCGCTCATGTCGCACGCGTGTACTGTTCGAGCGCGGCTTCGTCGGCTTCGAGCGTGAGCGGCAATTCTTCGCGCAGGAAATCGACCCAGGTCCGGATTTTCGCGTCGAGGTACTGGCGCGACGGATACAGCGCGTAAATGTTCATCACGTGCGACCGGTACTCGGGCATCACGCGCACGATGTGCCCGCTGCGCAGCCAGCCGATCGCCGAATAGACCGGCAACCCGCCGATGCCCATCCCCTCCCGCACGGCCACCGCGAGCGCCTCGGCGACGTTCACGCGGAACGGCGGCGCCGTGATCGGCACGACCTCGTCGCCGTTCGGCCCCGCCAGCGCCCATTCGTCGAAGTGAAAGCCCGGCGCGACCATCCCGAGGCACACGTGCTGCGCGAGATCGGCCGGCCGCTGCGGCACGCCATGCGACTCGACGTAGCCCGGCGATGCACACACGACGCTATAGCTCTCGCCGAGCCGCTGCGACACGAGCCCCGAATCGGGCAGATCGCGGCCGACCACGATCGCGACGTCGTACCCCTCGTCGAGCAGGTCGGGCATGCGCTGCGCGAGCGTCAGCTCGACGTGCACGTCCGGGTAGCGCTCGCGGTAGCGCGCGATGGCCGGCACCAGGTAGTGCTGGCCGAGGCTCGTGAAGCAATGGACCTTCAGCTTGCCGGACGGGCGCGCATGCGCGTCTCCCGCCTCGGCTTCGGCCTGGTCGACGTACGCGAGGATCTGTTCGCAGCGTTGCAGATAGCGCTCGCCGGCTTCGGTCAGCGCGATCCGGCGCGTCGTGCGGTTCAGCAGACGCGTGCGCAGGTGTGCCTCGAGATCCGAGACCGCGCGCGACGCGTAGGCGGTGGTCGAATTCATCTGCTGGGCGGCCGCGGTAAAGCTGCCCGCGTCGACCACGCGGACGAATACCCGCATGTTTTGTAGCGTATCCATCCTGTTACCCCTGTGAATCCGGAGGGATTGTTGCACAGGGCCCAACAAATATTATCTCAAGATTCGTAAAAATGACTTGCACCGTTGTCCGTATATTCAGGAATCGCTGAAAAATATAATCGCTTCCGACTCATCTATATCCGAAAGGGAGAAAATCGTGCAGTCTCCGGCGACAAAAGGGACGCTCGCACTGGCGGTTCTTGCAGTCTCATTAATAATGGCCGGTTGCGCGAGCATGGGCGACAACAAAACCCAGTCCACCCGTATCGAGGCGAACGCGCTCGATGCCGGCGCGGCGATCCGCGCGGCCGACCGCGACGCGGGCTGGCCCGCCGCAGACTGGTGGCGCGCGTACCGCGATCCGCAGCTCGATGCGTGGATCGCCGCAGCCCAGGCCGGCAACCCGACCCTCGCGGCCGCCGAGGCCCGCGTGCGCGAAGCCCAGGCGATGGCGCGCGTCGCGCGTTCGGCCGAACTGCCGCAGATCAACGGCAATCTGTCGCTGATGCGCGAGCACTGGCCGGACAACGTGTACTACGGCCCGGGCCCGCTCGCGAACGCCGACACCTGGAACAACACCGGCACGCTCGGCCTGTCGTACCACCTCGATCTGTGGGGCAAGGACAAGAACGCGACCGAGCGCGCGCTCGACACCGCGCACGCGAGCGCCGCCGACGCACGGGCGGCGAAGCTCGAACTCGAGGTCAACGTCGTGCGCGCGTATGTCGGCATGTCGATGAACTACGCGCTGCTCGATCTCGCGCACGAAACCTTCGAACGCCAGCGCGCGCTCGCCGATCTCGCACGCAAGCGGCTGCAGGCCGGCCTCGGCACGCAGCTCGACGTGAGCCAGGCGGAATCGACGCTGCCCGACTACGAGCGCCAGATCGACAGCTACGAAGAAGCGATCCAGCTCGCGCGCCACCAGCTCGCCGCCCTCGCCGGCAAGGGCCCGGGCGCCGGCGACGCCATCAAGCGGCCGCAGCTTGCGCTCGATGCGCCGGCGGGCCTGCCGTCGGCGCTGCCGGCCGACCTGCTCGGCCGCCGCCCCGACGTCGTCGCGGCGCGCTGGACGGTCGACGCGCAGGCGCGCGGCATCGACGTCGCGAAAGCGTCGTTCTACCCGAACATCGACCTGCTCGCGACGGTCGGCGGCTTCGGCGTGACCGCGCCGTTCACCGACTTCCTGCGCGCGATGAACGGCGGCTGGACGGCCGGCCCCGCGCTGTCGCTGCCGATCTTCGAAGGCGGCCGGCTGCGCGCGCAGCTCGGCGCCGCGAATGCCGGCTACGACCAGGCGGTCGAGCGCTACAACCAGACGATCGTCGGCGCGCTCAAGGACATCGCCGACCAGGTCGTGCGGATCCGCTCGCTCGAGACACAGAAGAAGGACGCCGCGCGGTCGGTGGCGGCCAACGATCGCAGCTATCGACTGTCGCGCGAAGGCTTCCGCCGCGGGCTGACCGATTACGTGAACGTGCTGGTCGCGCAACAGCAACTGCTGCGCGCGCAGGAAACGGCCGCCCGCATCGACGCGGAACGCCTCGCCGCGCACGCGCAGTTGATGGCCGCGCTCGGCGGCGGGATCGAGACGGGCAAGGACGTTCCGGCGGACGACCGACCCGCCGACGGCGCCGACCCGTCGGGCGCGAAGCCCGCAGCGGCCGTTGCCCGGCCCGCGGAAGTCGCCGCTGCCGGGACGCCCCGGACGTCCGCCGTGCCGGCCGCACGGTAACGCGGAGCGCCCGCCATGTCAGCCTCCTCTCCCGCTTCCACGCCCGCCGGCGGTCCGCTCGCGGCCTGGTATGCCGCGTTCGGCGACTGGGCCCGCACCGACGGCGCCGCGTGGCTCTACCTGTTCAAGGCGCTGCTCGCCGCGTTCATCGCGACCGGCGTGTCGATGCGGCTCGACCTGCCCGCGCCGAAAACGGCGATGACGACGGTGTTCATCGTGATGCAGCCGCAAAGCGGCGCGGTGCTCGCCAAAAGTTTCTACCGCGTCGCCGGCACGATCTTCGGGCTGATCGCGACGCTCACCTTCGTCGGGCTGTTCCCGCAGCAGCCGCAACTGTTCCTGCTGGCGGTCGCGCTGTGGGTCGCCCTGTGCACGGCCGGCGCCGCGCGCAACCGCAATTTCCGCAGCTACGGCTTCCTGCTGGCCGGTTACACGACCGCGCTGATCGGGCTGCCCGCGTCGCAGCACCCGGACGGCGCGTTCATGAGCGCGATGACGCGGGTGGCCGAAATCATGGTCGGGATCGTGTCGGCCGGCGTGGTCAGCGCGCTCGTGTTTCCGCAGACCACCGGCGAGCAGATGCGCACGACGGTGCGCAAGCGCTTCGGCAGCTTCGTCGACTACGTCGCGGCGGCGCTGTCGGGCCAACTCGACCGCGCGCATATCGAAACCATCCATACGCGCTTCGTCGCCGACGTGGTCGGTTTCGAGGCCGCGCGCAGCATGGCCGTGTTCGAGGATCCGGACACGCGGATGCGCAGCGGCCGCCTCGCGCGGCTGAACAGCGAATTCATGAGCGCGTCGAGCCGGTTCCATGCGCTGCACCAGTTGATGAACCGGCTGCATGCGGCCGGCGCGCAGGCCGCGATCGACGTGATCGAGCCGTACTTCCGCGAGATCGCACCGCTGCTGCTGACGCCCGCCGGCGAACCGGTGCGCACGTCGGCCGATGCGGGCCACGCGGCCGCGCAACTGCTTGCGTGGCGCGACGCGCTGCCGCGCCGCATCCGCGCGACGCGCGCCGCACTCGAAACGCAGCCGGACTTTCCGCTGCTCGACTTCGACACGGCCGCCGAACTGCTGTACCGCTTCATCACCGACCTGCACGAGTACGCGGCCACCTATGCGTCGCTGTCGACCGCGACGCACGAGCGCGAACGCTGGATCGAGCGCTACGAGCCGCGCACCAATGCGACCGCGATGGTGATCGCGGCGATTCGCACCGCGACCGTGATTCTCGTGCTCGGCTGGTTCTGGATCGAGACCGCGTGGCCGAGCGGCGTGACGATGACGCTGACGGCGGCGGCCACCTGCGCGCTCGCGTCGTCGACGCCGCGCCCGACCGCGATGTCCGCGCAGATGGGCATGGGCACGGCGCTCGCCGTCTGCACGGGCTTCCTGCTGACGTTCGGCATCTATCCGCACATCGACGGTTTTCCGCTGCTGTGCGTCGCGCTCGCGCCGCTGCTCGCGATCGGCATCTTCATGACGCTGAAGCCGAAGCTCGCCGGCTACGGGATGGGCTACCTGATCTTCTTCAGCTTCCTCGCCGGCCCGGACAACATCACGCACTACGATCCGACCGGGTTCATGAACGATTCGCTCGCGCTCGTGCTGTCGATGCTGGTGTCGGCGATCGCGTTCGCGGTGCTGTTCCCGCCGACCGCGCCGTGGCTCAAGAAGCGGCTGTTCGCGGACCTGCGCCACCAGGCCGTCGCAGCCGGCCACGCACGGCTCGCGGGCTTGCGCACGCGCTTCGAGAGCGGTGCGCGCGACCTGATGTACCAGGCGCACACGCTGTCGGCCGACCAGCCCGACGTGCAGCGCGACGCACTGCGCTGGATGTTCGCGGTGCTCGAAACCGGCAACGCGACGATCGACCTGCGTCACGAGCTCGCGACGCTGCCGTCCGAGCCGCGCTATGCGCCCGCGATGCCGTGGCGGCGCGCGATCGAGACGATGCGCACCGCGCTGTCGGCGCTGTTCTCGAAGCCGAGCGCCGCGCGTTTCGATGCGACGCTCGCCGCGACCAACGCGGCGATCGACGCGACCCGGCAAACGCTCGATGCGTTCGAGCCGTCGCGTGAAGAGCGCCACCGGCTGCAGCGCATCCTGAGCCATCTGCATTTCGTGCGGACCGCGCTGCTCGACCCGGAATCGCCGCTCGAGCCGCTCAACCGCAACCGCCCCGTGCGTCCTCAACCCGGAGCCTCGTCATGATGCCGCGTGAAATCGCCATTCTCGATGCCTACATGCCCACGGTGGTGCTGATGTTCGCGCTCGGCGCGATCGCGACCTGGGCCGTCGATCGCCTGCTCGCCTATACGGGCCTCTACCGTCTCGTCTGGCACCCGTCGCTGTTCCGGGCCTGCCTTCTCGTC
This sequence comes from Burkholderia sp. MSMB1078WGS, assembly GCF_001528895.1. Lineage (NCBI taxonomy): Bacteria > Pseudomonadati > Pseudomonadota > Betaproteobacteria > Burkholderiales > Burkholderiaceae > Burkholderia > Burkholderia sp. MSMB1078WGS. Next base: position 14,749 of record NZ_LPDI01000048.1, read on the forward strand.
TGCATTTGCGGCGGACTGAGTCTTGCCGTTTACCGTTGATTCCGAACCATCATGATTCTCAGAAAACTCTTCGGCTTCGTCGCGACCGCCGTCATCCTTCTCGTCGCGATCCTGATCGGGCGCTCGCTGTGGGTGCACTACATGGACGATCCGTGGACGCGCGACGGGCGCGTGCGCGCCGAGATCGTCAACGTCGCGCCGGACGTGTCGGGCGCGATCGTCGAACTGCCGGTGCATGACAACCAGCTCGTGAAGAAAGGCGACCTGATCATGCAGATCGACCCGTCGCATTACCGGATCGCGGTCGAGCAGGCGCAGGCGGCGGTGGCCGCCCGTCGCGCGGAACTGCAGATGCGCCGCGACGACGCGGCACGCCGCGCGGATCTCGATGCGCTCGTCGTGTCGAAGGAAAACCGCGAGAACGCGGCACACAGCGCGTCGAGCGCCGAGGCACAGTATCAGCAGGCCGTCGCCGCGCTCGACGCCGCGAAGCTCAACCTCGAACGCACGCGCGTCGTCGCGCCGGTCGACGGCTACATCACGAACCTGCAGACGTTCAAGGGCAACTATGCGGTGGCCGGCCAGGCGAAGCTCGCGATCGTCGACAGCCACTCGTTCTGGGTCTACGGCTACTTCGAGGAAACCAAGCTGCCGCGCGTGAAGATCGGCGCGCCGGCCGAGATGCGGCTGATGAGCGGCGGCGTGATGAAGGGCCACGTCGAGAGCATCTCGCGCGGCATCTACGACCGCGACAACCCGCAAAGCCGCGACCTCGTCGCGGACGTGAACCCGACCTTCAACTGGGTGCGCCTCGCGCAGCGCGTGCCGGTGCGCATCAGGATCGACGAAGTGCCGGCCGACGTGGTGCTGTCGGCGGGCACGACCTGCACGGTCATCATCGATCCGGACAAGCGGAAGAAGTCGTAATCGCCCGGGCGGGCCGCGCGCTCACACCGCGATACGGAAACGCCCGACCAGCGCCTTCAATGCCTGCGCCTGCTCGTCGAGCGCGTTCGCGGCAGCGGCCGCCTGTTCGACGAGCGCCGCGTTCTGCTGCGTACCGGCGTCCATCTGCGTGACCGCGCGGCCGATCTCTTCGATCCCCGCGCTCTGCTCGTCCGACGCCGCCGAGATCTCGCCGATGATGTCGGTCACGCGCTTGACCGCGCGTACCACGTCGCCCATCGTGCGGCCCGCGTCGTGCGCGAGCGCCGCGCCGTTCGCCACGCGCTCGACCGACGCGCCGATCAGTTCCCGAATCTCCTTGGCCGCCGTCGCCGAGCGCTGCGCGAGCAGCCGCACCTCGCCCGCGACCACCGAGAAGCCGCGCCCCTGCTCGCCGGCACGCGCGGCTTCGACCGCCGCGTTCAACGCGAGAATGTTGGTCTGGAATGCGATCCCCTCGATCGTACCGATGATGTCGCGAATGTTCTTCGCGCTGTCGTCGATCTCGCTCATCGTGGCGACCACGCGCCCGACGACCTCGCCGCCCGTCTCCGCGACCGCCGACGCATTGGCCGCGAGCGTGCTCGCCTGCCGCGCGTTCTCGGCGTTCTGCCGCACGGTCGACGTGAGCTGCTCCATGCTGGCCGCGGTGCGCTCGAGCGCGACGGCCTGCTGTTCGGTGCGCCGCGACAGGTCGAGGTTGCCGGTCGAGATTTCGCCGGACGCGGCCGCGATCGCCTCGGCGCTCACCGCGATCTCGCCCACGGTGGCCGCGAGCCCCGTCTGCATCTCGGCCAGCGCGCGCACCATGCTGTCGCGGTCGTGGCGGCCGAGCGCGATCGGCCGCGTCAGATCGCCGCGCGCGATGTCCGCGGCAATCTCCTTCGCGTATGCGGGCTCGCCGCCGAGCTGCGACGCAAGGCGCCGCACGACGCGCTCGGCGATCGCGACGGCCAGCACGATCAGCGCAGCCGTCATCGCCGCGATCATCGCGAACGACGACAAAAAAATGGTGGCGGACGCATCGAGCGTCGCCTTCGACTTTTCGCCGCGCGTCTTCACGAGTTCGGCGACGAGTTTTTCGAGCTTGCCGGTTTCGACTAGCAGCGACACGTCCTGCGTGCCGACCTGCCAGTTCATCTGCGACAGGTCGAGCGGCTGCGCACGCACGAGCGTGACGAAATCGCGCAGATGCGCGCTCCACGTGCCGACCGCCGTCGAGAATGCGTGCAGCCGCGCCGAATCGCCGGCATCGGCCGGATCCGCATAGCGCTGCAGCGTGCCGAGCGCCTGGCCGATCGACGCGAGCCCCGCGCTCACCTCGGCGCCGAGTTCGTCGCGCTCCTTCGCGGTGGTCGCGGTCAGCAGCATCTTCTGCGCGCGGCTCGCCCGCAGCACTTCGGCGCGGACTTCCTCAGCCGCACGGCTCGCGACGTGCCCCTGCGCGTAGACCGACGCGATCGACGCGTTCAGGCGGCTGATCTGCCACAGCGAAAACATGCCGATCGCGAGCGTGCCGGCCAGCAGGATCGCGAATGCGGCGCGCAACGTCGCCTTGACGGTCCACGGCCGGCGCGCGCGACGCGCCGCGTGCGCGCGCCGAGCGGCGCGACCGGCGGCAACGTCGGGTGCGGCGGCGGCGGCACCAGGCTGTGGATGCAAAGATGCTGCTTTCATCGATCTACCCCGTATTGATCACGCTGCCGGAAAGGTCGGTCCCGGCGTTCCCGCGACGGCTGGCCATGCCGCGCGTCCTGCCCCTGCCCGGCGGGTAGCCGGCGCCGGGCGGCGCGCCTGTTGTCATTGGGTCGTTCTACGGCCGCAGCCGCCGTTTCTTGAGTCCGGTAAAACACCACCCGGCCCCGGGCGCGCTGCCGCTGACGGGCCGACACGCCGCCAGCGTTATACCCGTTCAAAAAAGTACGCACCGGCCGATCCGTCACATGAATGTCCGATTCACGACAAAACTTGTCCTGACATTCTCGATACGCCACATTACACTTCTTTGACGCAGCAACGATCCAGAACGCGCCGATCCCCAACAGAGCGCGCCAGCCACCTCAACTCGTTCAGCTCTCATGGAAACCAGCCTCGACTCCGGCTCCGCCGGCGCAGCCGCCGCCCAGCCGTCCGCACCGCCCGTCGCCCGCACCGTCTATCCGGTGCTCGGCGCGATCAGCTTCTCGCACATGCTCAACGACATGATCCAGTCGTTGATCCTCGCGATCTATCCGATGCTCAAGAGCCAGTTCGCGCTGTCGTTCGCGCAGATCGGCCTGATCACGCTCACCTACCAGATCACCGCGTCGCTGCTGCAACCGCTCGTCGGCCTCTATACCGACAAGCGTCCGAAGCCGTATTCGCTGCCGGTCGGCATGGGCTTCACGCTCGCAGGCTTGCTGCTGATGTCGGCGGCGTCGAATTTCCCGATGCTGCTGGTGGCCGCCGCGCTCGTCGGCTGCGGCTCGTCGGTGTTCCACCCCGAATCGTCGCGGGTCGCGCGGATGGCATCGGGCGGCCAGCACGGGCTCGCTCAATCGGTGTTCCAGGTGGGCGGCAATGCAGGCTCGGCGCTCGGGCCACTGCTCGCCGCGCTCGTGATCATTCCGCACGGCCAGCACAGCATCGCGTGGTTCTCGGCGGCCGCGCTCGTCGCGATGATCGTGCTCACGCAGATCGGCCACTGGTACAAGAAGCATCCGTCGATGAAGAAGAAGGCCGCCTCGGCCGGCCACCCGACGCTGTCGCGCGGCCGCGTGATGGGCGCGATCGGCGTGCTGGTGCTGCTGGTGTTCTCGAAGTACTTCTACCTCGCCAGCATCAACAGCTATTTCACGTTCTACCTGATCGACAAGTTCCACCTGTCGGTGCAGGCCGCGCAGATCCACCTGTTCGTGTTCCTCGCGGCGGTGGCGGCCGGCACGCTGATCGGCGGGCCCGTCGGCGACCGGATCGGCCGCAAGTACGTGATCTGGGTGTCGATCCTCGGCGTCGCGCCGTTCACGATGCTGCTGCCGTACGCGAACCTGTTCTGGACGAGCGTGCTGACCGTGATCATCGGCGTCGTGCTGGCGTCGGCGTTCGCCGCGATCCTCGTCTATGCGACGGAGCTGATGCCCGGCAAGGTCGGGATGGTCGCGGGCCTGTTCTTCGGCTTCGCATTCGGCCTGGGCGGCGTCGGCGCGGCCGTGCTCGGCCAGCTCGCGGACGCGACGAGCATCCCGTTCGTCTACAAGGTGTGCTCGTTCCTGCCGCTGATCGGCGTGCTGACGGTGTTCCTGCCGAACCTCGAAAGCGGCCGGCGCAAGAAGGCGTGACGAACGACCGGCCGCGGCGTGCGCGCCGCGGCCGGTCGAATGGTACTAACGGGGGATTCGACGGCGGCTTCAGGCCGCCGTCGTCGCATGGAGCGTCAGGAAACGCTCGAGGATGCCGGACGAATAGCTGCTCGCGATCGCCGACAGGAAATGCGAGAACGACTGCGTCGCGTGATCGTCGGCCGTGTCGGAGATCGTGCGCACGAGTGCGAACGGCACGTCGTGTTCCGCGCATACCTGCGCGATCGCCGCGCCTTCCATTTCGACCGCGAGCGCGTCCGGCAGCGCGTCGCGCAGCGCGACGACCTCGCGCTCGCTCGACACGAAGCGGTCGCCGCTGATGATCAACCCGCCGTGTAGCGTCGCGCCGGCCAGCCCGAAGCGCTCGGCGAACTGCGCGCCCTCTTCTTCGACGAACAGCGCGCACGCAGCCCGCAAGCGGGCCGTCAGCGCCGGGTCGGTCGCGAAGCGCGTGATGCCGAGCAGCGGCACCTCGTAGCGCGGAAACAGCGGCGACGCATCGAGATCGTGCTGCAGCAGCGCATCGGCCACGACGACGTCGCCGACCCGCACCGTGCGCGACACGCCGCCCGCGACGCCGGTGAACACGACGCCCGACACGCCGAACACGTGGATCAGCGCGCTGACCGTCGCGGCGGCCGCGACCTTGCCGACCCGCGCGAGCGTGACGACGCAGGCCGCACCGTGCACGGTGCCGACGTGATAATCGCGGCGGCCGAGCGTGACCGTCTTCATCGCGCCGTCGGCGCGCATCGCGGCGATCAGGTCGCCGAGTTCCTCGGGCAGCGCGGCCAGAATGCCGAGCGGCCGGGCGGCAGGCGTAACGGCCATGTCGACGTCCATCATTCCACCGCCTGCAGTTTCGCGACCGCGAGCGCGAGCCATTTCTCGCCGTGGCGCTTGAACTTCACCTGCGCCTTCGCATCGGTGCCGTTGCCTTCGAGCGCGGTCACCGTGCCTTCGCCGAATTTCGTATGGAACACCTGCTGGCCGACCCGGAAGCCGGTATCGGCCGCGCGCTGCTTGTCCGCGAACGCCGGCAGCGGCGCGGACACGGCCGCATCGACGAACTGCTCGCGGCTGCCGCCGCCCGGCCGCGCGAACCAGTCGCGCCCGTAACCGGCATTGTCCGAACGGCCGCCCCAACGCGACCCGGCCTCGACCTTCGGCGTCAACCACTTCAGCACGTGCTCCGGCAGTTCGTCGAAGAAGCGCGAGCGCACGTTGTAGCGGGTCTGGCCGTGCAGCATCCGGCTTTGCGCGAACGACAGGTAGAGCCGCTCCTTCGCGCGCGTGATCGCGACGTACATCAGCCGGCGCTCTTCCTCGAGGCCGTCCGATTCGAGCACGCTGTTCTCGTGCGGGAACAGCCCCTCCTCGAGCCCCGTGATGAACACGGCCGAGAACTCGAGCCCCTTCGCCGCGTGCACCGTCATCAGTTGCACGGCGTCCTGGCCGGCCTGCGCCTGGTTGTCGCCGGCCTCCAGCGACGCGTGCGACAGGAAGCCCGCGAGCGGCGTCATCGTGTCGGGGTTCTGCGCGGGGTCGGCGGGCGAAGTCGGATCGAGCACGTCGAGCGCCGGATCGTCCGTCGCGGCGCTCAGCTCGGGCGCCGCGATCGCGCCCGCGCGCAGCGGAATCGAGCGGGCCGGCGTGTCGAGTCCGTAGCCTTCCTCGGCGATGAACGCGGTGGCCGCGTTCACGAGTTCCTGCAGGTTTTCGAGGCGATCCTGGCCTTCGCGCTCGCCCTGGTAGAAATCGGCGAGGCCGCTCGCGCGCACGATATGCTCGACGGTGTCGGGCAGGTTCATGTGCTGCGTGTCGGCGCGCATCTTCGCGATCAGGTTCGCGAACCCGCCGAGGCTCGTGCCGGCCTTGCCGGTCACGTACGGAATCGCGGCGGCCATCGAGCAGCCGTACAGGCGCGCGGCGTCGGCCAGTTGCTCGACCGAGCGCGCGCCGATCCCGCGGGTCGGAAAATTGACGACGCGCGCGAATGCCGTGTCGTCGTTCGGGTTGTCGATCAGGCGCAGGTAGGCGAGCGCGTGCTTCACTTCCTGCCGCTCGAAAAAGCGCAGGCCGCCGTACACGCGATACGGAATGCCCGACGACATCAACGTGTGCTCGATCGAGCGCGACTGCGCGTTGCTGCGGTACAGGACGGCCACTTCGCTGCGCGCCATCCCGGTGTTGATCAGCGAACGGATCTCCTCGACGATCCAGCCGGCCTCCTGCGAATCGGTGCTGGCTTCGTACACGCGCACGGGCTCGCCGTGGCCCGCATCGGTGCGCAGGTTCTTGCCGAGGCGGTGCGCGTTGTTCGAGATCAGCTGGTTCGCCGCGTCGAGGATGTTGCCGTGCGACCGGTAGTTCTGCTCGAGCTTGATCAGGTTGCGCACGCGGAATTCATCTTCGAAGTCGCGCATGTTGCCGACGTTCGCGCCGCGGAATGCGTAGATCGATTGATCGTCGTCGCCGACCGCGAAGATCGCGTTCTCACCGCCGGCGAGCATCTTGAGCCACGCGTACTGCAGCTTGTTGGTGTCCTGGAACTCGTCGACGAGGATGTGCCGGAAGCGCGCCTGATAGTGCGCGCGCAACGGCGCGTTGTACGCGAGCAGCTCGTAGCAACGCAGCAGCAGCTCGGGGAAATCGACGACGCCTTCGCGCTGGCACTGCTGGTCGTACGCCTGGTACAGCTCGACGAACTTGCGGTTGAAGTTGTCGGTCGCGTCGACCTTGTCCGGGCGCAGCCCCTGCTCCTTCGCGTTGTTGATGAAGTACTGGACGTTTTTCGGCGGGTACTTTTCGTCGTCGACGTTCGCCGCCTTCATCAGCCGCTTGATCGCGGACAGCTGGTCGGCCGTGTCGAGGATCTGGAAGGTCTGCGGCAGGCCGGCATCGCGCCAGTGCGTGCGCAGCATCCGGTTGCACAGGCCGTGGAACGTGCCGATCCACATCCCGCGCGTGTCGATCGGCATCATCGCCGACAGGCGCGCCATCATCTCGCGCGCGGCCTTGTTCGTGAAGGTGACGGCGAGCACGGTGGGCGGCGATGCATAGCCCTGCTGGATCAGCCATGCGATGCGCGTGATCAGCACGCGGGTCTTGCCGCTGCCCGCCCCTGCGAGGATCAGCGCCGGTTCGTTCGGCAACGTGACGGCGGCGAGTTGTTCGGGGTTCAGATTGGCGAGCAGATCGGGCATGGAGCGGCAGCTGACGGGCGAGAAAAAATGCGGACCCGCCATTATAAGTCGGCCGCGCGATACCGTTTCCGATCCGTTCGGCCGCACGTCGCGCGCGCATCGCAGGCACGTCGCGGCCGCGCCCCGACGGGCCTGCACCGGCTGCGCGATGGCTGGCCGATGGGCATCCATTTATAATTATCAGATTCGGCATCCAATTCACGCATTTTTCGGCAGATTTCCAACATGAGCGACAACACGCTTGCGAAGAGCTTCGAGCCCCATACCATCGAGTCCCAATGGGGGCCGGAGTGGGAAAAACGCGGCTATGCCGCCCCGGCATTCGATCCGTCCCGCCCCGATTTCGCGATCCAGTTGCCGCCGCCGAACGTGACGGGCACGCTGCACATGGGCCACGCGTTCAACCAGACGATCATGGATGGCCTCGCGCGCTATCACCGGATGCTCGGCGAGAACACGCTGTGGGTGCCCGGCACCGACCACGCGGGCATCGCCACCCAGATCGTCGTCGAACGCCAGCTCGACGCGCAGGGCGTGTCGCGCCACGACCTCGGCCGCGAGAAGTTCGTCGAGCGCGTGTGGGAATGGAAGCAGAAATCCGGTTCGACGATCACCGGCCAGGTCCGCCGCCTCGGCGCGTCGACCGACTGGTCGCGCGAATATTTCACGATGGACGACAAGATGTCGGCCGCCGTGCGCGACGTGTTCGTCACGCTCTACGAACAGGGCCTGATCTACCGCGGCAAGCGCCTCGTCAACTGGGATCCGGTGCTGCTCACCGCGGTGTCGGATCTCGAAGTCGCGAGCGAAGAGGAAAACGGCCACCTGTGGCACATCCGCTACCCGCTCGTCGACGGGTCGGGCTCGCTCACGGTCGCCACCACGCGCCCCGAGACGATGCTCGGCGACGTCGCCGTGATGGTGCACCCGGAAGACGAGCGCTACGCGCACCTGATCGGCAAGCTCGTCACGCTGCCGCTGACGGGCCGCGAGATCCCGGTGATCGCCGACGACTACGTCGATCGCGAGTTCGGCACCGGCGTCGTGAAGGTCACGCCGGCGCACGATTTCAACGACTACCAGGTCGGCCTGCGCCACAAGCTCGCGCCGATCGAGATCCTGACGCTCGATGCGAAGATCAACGACAACGGCCCCGAGCAGTATCGCGGCCTCGACCGCTTCGACGCGCGCAAGGCAATCGTCGCCGACCTCGACGCGCAGGGCTTCCTCGACTCGGTGAAGCCGCACAAGCTGATGGTGCCGCGCGGCGACCGCACGGGCGTCGTGATCGAGCCGATGCTGACCGACCAGTGGTTCGTCGCGATGACGAAGCCGGCGCCGGAAGGCACGTTCAATCCGGGCAAATCGATCACCGAAACGTCGCTCGACGTGGTGCGCGACGGCCGGATCAAGTTCGTGCCGGAGAACTGGACGACCACCTACTACCAGTGGCTCGAGAACATCCAGGACTGGTGCATCTCGCGCCAGCTGTGGTGGGGCCACCAGATTCCGGCGTGGTACGGCGAAAACGGCGAGGTGTTCGTCGCGCGCAACGAGGAAGACGCACGCGCGCAGGCTGCCGCGAAGGGTTACACGGGCGCGCTCAAGCGCGACGAAGACGTGCTCGACACGTGGTTCTCGTCGGCGCTCGTGCCGTTCTCGTCGCTCGGCTGGCCGAACGAAACGCCCGAACTGCAGCACTTCCTGCCGTCGTCGGTGCTCGTCACCGGCTTCGACATCATCTTCTTCTGGGTCGCCCGGATGGTGATGATGACCACGCACTTCACGGGCAAGGTGCCGTTCCATACCGTCTACGTGCACGGCCTCGTGCGCGACGCGGAAGGCCAGAAGATGTCGAAGAGCAAGGGCAACACGCTCGACCCGATCGACATCGTCGACGGCATCGACCTCGAAGCGCTGGTCGCGAAGCGCACGACGGGCCTGATGAACCCGAAGCAGGCCGCGACCATCGAGAAGAAGACGCGCAAGGAATTCCCGGACGGCATCCCCGCGTTCGGCACCGACGCACTGCGCTTCACGATGGCGTCGATGGCGACGCTCGGCCGCAACGTGAACTTCGACCTCGCGCGCTGCGAAGGCTATCGCAACTTCTGCAACAAGCTGTGGAACGCGACGCGCTTCGTGCTGATGAACTGCGAAGGCCACGACTGCGGCAACGACAAGCCGGACGTGTGCGGCGCGGGCGACTGCGGCCCCGGCGGCTATCTCGACTTCTCGGCGGCCGACCGCTGGATCGTGTCGCTGCTGCAGCGCACCGAGGCCGACATCGCGAAGGGCTTCGCCGATTACCGCTTCGACAACATCGCGACGAGCATCTACAAATTCGTGTGGGACGAGTACTGCGACTGGTATCTCGAACTCGCGAAGGTCCAGATCCAGAACGGCACGCCGGAACAGCAGCGCGCGACGCGCCGCACGCTGCTGCGCGTGCTGGAAACGGTGCTGCGCCTCGCGCACCCGGTCATCCCGTTCATCACCGAAGCGCTCTGGCAGAAGGTCGCGCCGCTCGCCGGCCGCTATCCGCAAGGCAAGGCCGACGGCGAGGCGTCGCTGATGACGCAGGCGTATCCGGTCGCGAACCTGCAGAAGATCGACGAGACGTCCGAGCAGTGGGCGGCCGACCTGAAGGCGATCGTCGACGCATGCCGCAACCTGCGCGGCGAGATGAACCTGTCGCCGGCCACCAAGGTGCCGCTGCTGGCCGCCGGCGACGCCGAGCGCCTGCGCTCGTTCGCGCCGTACGTGCAGGCGCTTGCGCGCCTGTCGGAAGTGCAGATCCTCGCCGACGAAGCGGCGCTCGACCAGCAAGCGCACGGCGCGCCGATCGCGATCGTCGGCCCGAACAAATTGGTGCTGAAGGTGGAAATCGACGTCGCGGCCGAACGCGAGCGCCTGTCGAAGGAAATCGCGCGCCTGACGGGCGAGATCGCGAAATGCAACGCGAAGCTCGGCAACGAAGCTTTCGTCGCGAAAGCGCCGCCGGCCGTGGTCGAACAGGAGCAGAAACGCGTCGCGGAATTCCAGAGCACGCTCGAAAAACTGCGCGCGCAGTTCGATCGGTTGCCTGCGTAACAAACGGTAAGGTCGTTTGCGTTCACTATAATGCGAACGTGAACATAGACCGTCTGACAAGTCGATTACAGGAATAAAGGTTCGATCATGTTGAAAGTCACCAAGGCGGTATTCCCCGTTGCCGGCCTCGGCACGCGGTTCCTGCCGGCAACGAAGGCGAGCCCGAAGGAAATGCTGCCCGTCGTCGACAAGCCGCTGATCCAGTACGCGGTCGAGGAAGCGATCGCCGCGGGCATCACCGAGATGATCTTCGTGACCGGGCGCAGCAAGCGCGCGATCGAGGATCACTTCGACAAGTCGTACGAAGTCGAGGCCGAACTCGAGGCACGCGGCAAGGAAAAGCTGCTCGAACTCGTGCGCAGCATCAAGCCGAGCCATGTCGACTGTTTCTACGTGCGCCAGCCGGAAGCGCTCGGCCTCGGCCACGCGGTGCTGTGCGCGGAAAAGCTGGTCGCCGACAATCCGTTCGCGGTGATCCTCGCCGACGACCTGCTCGACGGCAATCCGCCGGTAATGAAGCAGATGGTCGACGTGTTCGACCACTATCACAGCTCGGTGATCGGCGTCGAAGAGATCCCGCCGTCGGAGACGAAGTCGTACGGGATCGTCGACGGCAAGGAATGGGAAGAGTCGATCGTCAAGATGTCGGCGATCGTCGAGAAGCCGGCGCCGGAAGTCGCGCCGTCGAACCTCGGCGTGGTCGGCCGCTACATCCTGAAGCCGCGGATCTTCGAGCACCTGCGCGCGCTGAAGCCCGGCGCGGGCGGCGAACTGCAGCTCACCGACGCGATCCAGGCACTGCTCGCCGACGAACAGGTGCTGGCCTACAAGTACCAGGGCACGCGCTACGACTGCGGCAGCAAGCTCGGCTACCTGAAGGCGACGGTCGAATTCGCGCTGCGCCACCCGGAAGTCGGTGCGGAATTCGATGCGTACCTGCGCACGCGCGACGGCGCCCAACCCGCCGTCTGAATGCGGCAAGGGCGTGCCCCGGCGGGCTCGCCCTCACCTTCCGGCCACCGCTCAGCGCGCGTCGGCCGGCTTCACCGAGACGACGCCCGGCATCCCGCCCGCGTCGTCTTTTTTCGTCTTGACGAGCCAGCCGCCGCCGTCGCCGAACGGCAGCTTCGCCAGCGCGCTCTTGACGAGCGCGGGTGCGGCCTGCTGCGTGCCCGGATCGCGATCGCGCAGCGACGCCGACACGCGATAGACGTCGGCGCCCGATTGCGCATCGACGAAACGCAGCGTCAGCACGTGGCGGTATACCTTGCCGGCGAACGGCAGCGCGAACGGCGCCGGCCCGTCGACCGTCACGCATGCGCTGCTGGCCGCGCCGCACCGGTCGGCGCTCGTCGCGACCGCCGCCGGCTGCGTCGCATACGCGATCGACAGCCGGTAACGCGCGTCCTTGAGCGGCTGCGCATCGAAGCCGCGGCGCGCGAGTTCGTCGCGTACGAGCGACTCGATCTGCCGGTACTCGGCGTCGTCCCGCTGCGCGGCCGTCCGTACGAAATCGTAGCCGTGCGCGCCGGATGCAAATGCATTCGGCTGCCCGACCGCACTCACGCCGCTCGTCACGCCGGCGCACCCCGTCAACAGCGACGCCGCCAGCGCGGTCGCCGCCCATTGCTTTCTCATGACTTTCCCCAAATGCCTGCCGCCGCGCCCGGCCCTGTCAGGCGGACGGCTCGTCGATCGCAGGCAGCGACACCGTCACCGCGGTGCCGACACCCACTTCGCTGTCGACCGACACGCTGCCCCCATGGCGCGTGACGACCGTCTTCACGAAAGCCATGCCGAGCCCGGAACCCGGGATGTCGGGCCGCTCGCCGGCATGGAATCGCTTGAAACGCTCGAACAGATGCCGCTGATCTTCCGGCGCAATGCCGTACCCCTGATCGCGAATCGTACAGAACATCCGCTTCGATGCGTGCTCGACCGTCAGCGTACACGTGATCACCGTGTCGGATGGACTGTATTTGACCGCATTGTTCAACAGATTCACGAATGCGCGCGTAATCAGCGAGCGATCCGCGCGCACCCAGCACATGTCGGCGCCCACGTCGGACTCGATGCGAATGTGCTTCGCCTGCGCCTGCGGCCACACCTCGTCGCTCGCATCGATCAGCACGTCGACGAGGCTCGTCACCTCGAGCTGGTACGCCTGCGACTCGGCGCGCGCCAGTTGCACGAACTCGTCGGCAAGTGACAGCGCGCGGTGCGCATAGCGCTCGATCCGCGCGAGCAGGCTGCGCATCGCGTCGCTCTCGACGCGATCGCGCTCGATCTCGACGAGCGCAAGGATCGACGACTGCGGCGAACGCATGTCGTGCGACAGGAGGTGCAGCGCCTCCTCGCGATGCCGTTCGGCCGCATGCAGGTCGGTCACGTCGACGAGGCCGGCGATCCAGCCCGTCACGCGCCCTTGCGCGTTCGTACATGCCGCGTAGCGTAGCAGATGGTCGAGCCCGTCGCGATCGCGCACTTCGATGCCGCGCGCCATCGCGTCGTGCTCGGCCTCGAGCGTCGGGTCGAGCGCGGCCGGCCAGCGCTCGCGGATCGCCGCGTCGTGCTCGGCGTTGCCGTCGACGGTCTTCATGAACGTCAGCTCGCCGAGCGCGGTGCGCAGCGGCCGCCCTTCCGGCAACGGCAGCGCGAGCCGCGACCCGTAGCGTTTTGCCGCGTGGTTCGCGATCAGCACGGTGCCGGCGAGGTCGGTCACGAAGATCGGCTCGGGCATGCTGTCGAGGCTGTCCCAAACGAAGCGCTTCATGTCCTGCACGCGCTGCGCGGCCTGCGCCATCAGCGCCATCTGCCGCTCCAGCACGTCGCCGCCGACGCTGCGCGTGCGCGGCGCCTCGGGCAACAGGTGCGGCTCGTCGGCGAGCCGCTGCAGCTCGCGGCGCAGGTACGACATCGTCATTTCCAGCCGCCGCCAGTTCCAGATCGGGTAGACGGCGATTAGCCCGAAGATCGCGGGCGCCGGCGTCAGCCAGATGCGCGCCTCGAACAGCAGCGCCATGCTCGCGACCACGGCGAGCGCGGCAAGGCTCAGCGTCAGCAGCAGCGCGCGCCACGGCGACAGCATCAGGAAGCCGCCCAGCAACACGGCGAGCGGCAGCAGCGACGCGACGAACAATCCCGCGCGCGACGCGGGCGAGATCGCGCTGCCGGTCGCCAGCATGTCGAGCACGTTCGCATGGATATACACGCCGGCCAGCGGGCCGAACTCGCCGGACACCGGCGTCGCGAAGCGATCGTACAGCCCCGATGCCGTCACGCCGACGACGACGATCTTGCCGCGCAGCGCGTCGGGCTTCACGCGCCCTTCGAGCACGTCGTCGAACGACAGCGTCGGATACGCGGGCGTGTTGCGGCTGAACGGAATCAGGTAGCGGCCGTCGCCCGCCGCATCGCGCGACAGGTCGTGCGCGTTCGCACCGGGCACGCCGCCGACCGGGTGCAGCCGGCCGGCCTGGATCGCGCGGTACACGGGCACCATCAGTTGCGGCCAGCGCACGCGGCCGTCGCTTTCGAACAGCGCGACGCTGCGCACGATGCCGTCGCGATCGACTTCGAGATTGATATGGCCGAGCCCCGTCGCGCGCGCGGCGAGCGCGGCGACCGGCGGATCGACCGACCGCGTGCCGTCCGCCTGCTCGGGACTCAGCAGCACCGGCAGGAAAGTCGGCACGCGGCTCATCGCGTTCGCGAACGTGCGATCCTCGGGCGACGGTTCGGTAAACAGCACGTCGTAGACGACGGCGGCCGGCTGCGCGCGCGCGAGCGTGTCGAGCAGCCGCGCATGCACGTCGCGCGGCCACGGCCAGCGGCCGAGCGCGGACACGCTCTGGTTGTCGATGTCGACCACCACCACGTCGGGCGACAGCGGCAGGCTGCGCAGCATCAGCAGCCGGTCGTAGATCAACCCGTCGACGCTCGACGACAGGCGGCCGAGCGCGCACGCAAGGATCACCGCGATCCCGAGGCAGCCGATCGCGATCCATTCGATCAGGAAGCGGCGGCCGAGGCGCCGCCGCGGGGAAACGGAGTCGAGTTTCATGCGCCGCGGGTCAGCGCGACAACGTGAACGCGCTGACCGGACTGGTCTTCTCGTAGAACTTGCCGCCTTCGAACTCCTCGACGGTCACGGCCCAGAAATACTCGCCCGCCGGCAGGTGCGCGACGGTGATCTGGCGCGCGTGCAGGCCGACCTGGTCGACGACCGGCGCGCTCAGGTCCTTCGAACGCGACAGCACGAACCGGTAACGGGCATTCTTGCCCGACCCGTTCGGCGACCAGCGGAACTCGTAACCGCCCGCGCCCTGCGACGCGCTCGCGTCGAGCCCCATCACGCGGCGCTCGAACGCATAGGTGCGCGGCTGCCCCTCGAGGCCGTTCGCATCGATCGCGGCGATCCGCACGAAGTAATTCCCGTTCGGCACGTCGCGGAATACCGCGCGCGGCGAATCGGTGCGCGTTTCGCGGAACAGGTCGAGCAGCCCCGCGTCGTGCGCGAGCTGCACGCGATACGCATGCGCCTGCGCGAGCGGCGTGACGTCGAATGCGACGTCGGGCTCGTCCTGCACCTTGTCGGGATGCGCGAGCGTGGGCGCGCCCAGCAGTTCGACCGGTGCGCCGACCGCGCCGGACGATGTCGCGACGCTGCCGAAGTTCGCATGCACGAGCGTCGCGCCGGCCGGCTGCCGGGCGCCCGCGACGCCGACGGTGCCGTCGAGCACTTCGACGCGCGTCGACGCGGTGCCGGCCGCGTCGTAGTTCACGCGAAAGCGCGTGCCGCGCACGCCGGCGACGACCGACGGCGAGCGGATCTGGAAGCGATCGTCGCGTTTCTTCAGGTGGGTGACTTCGCTGTCGACCGAGCCGCGCGTGAGTTCGAACTCGCGATCGAGCGTGCCGGTCAGCACCGTTCGACGCAGCGACTTCAGGTCGAGCTGGCTGTCGGGCGGCAGGCTCATGTGCGTGCCGTCGGTCAGCTCGATCGTCACGAAGCCGTTCGGGCCGGTGCGCACGCGGTCGCCTTCGGCGAGCGTCGCATCGTTCGCGAGCGGCGCGAACGGGGTGCCGGACGTGGCGCCCGACGCGCGCTCGGCCGTGCCCTGCACCGCGATCACGCGTGCGGTGAGCTTTTCCTTGCGCAGCCGCGCGACCGGCAGCTTCAGCGCGACGCCGGGCTGCAGGCGCTTCGGCGCCGGCACGCCGTTGATCTGCTGGAGCAGTTGCCAGTCGTCCGCGCCTTGCAGGTAACGCGCGGCGACGTCGTACAGCGTGTCGCCCGCCTGCGTGCGATAGACGACCGTCTTGCCCGCGGCGGCGGGCGGCTGCGCCGCGGCCTGCTGCGCGGCGAACGCGAACGCGACCGCGCAGGCCGCGCGCAGTGCCGCCGTGCACAGGCTGGCCGTGCGCTGCGTGATTCGCGCGGTCACTCCGGTTCCCCCTGGCCGACCCGTTCGAGCCGGTAGCCGTACCCGTAGATCGGCGCGAGACGGTAGCCGTTTTCGGGCCGCAGGCCGAGCTTCGTGCGCAGCATCGAAATGTGCGTATCCATCGTGCGCGACGGAATGTCGGTCGCCTGCTTCCACACGAGGTCGAGAATGTGCGCGCGCGACAGCGGCCGGTCGAGATGCTGGAACAGCAGCAGCGCGAGCTCGAATTCCTTTTGCGTGAGGCTCACGGCCTTATCGCCGACGTACGCCTGCTTCAGGTTCACGTCGAAACGGAACTGATCGAATTCGCGGACGGTCGCCTCGGCGTTGACCGGATACGCGCGGCGCAGCAGCGAGCCGATGCGCGCGCGCAGGATCGGGCCCGACACGGGCTTGACCACGTAATCGTCGGCGCCAGCGTTGAGGATCTGCGTGATCCCCGCCTCGTCGTCGCGGCTCGTCATGAAGATGATCGGCAGGCTGTGCTCGGTCTGGTTGGCGCGCACCCACTTGAGCACCTCCTCGCCGGACATGTCGGGCACGTTCCAGTCGAGCACCAGCAGGTCGAACGTCTCGCGCTGCAGGCGCTTCTTCAGGGCCTTGCCTTCCTTGAACGCATAGCACGTGTGGCCGACGGCCGTCAGCGTTTGACTGACGAAATCCGTCTGGGCCGGATCGTCATCCAGTACAGCAATTCTCATAGCACCCCGCAAATCGAAATCGATCCGTCCATTCGGCTCCCGCACCTGCCCCGGCCGCGCAGCCTGCGCGCGGCGCCGGATACCGGCCGGCGAGCCGTCGTTCGCCGCTCGCGCCTCCTGCGCAAATTGGCGACCCCGGCCAAATATCTCAAAAACGGGGCACGGACGAACCGGCGATTTCATCATAGTAGTATGAAATTCGCCAAGAAATTGCGCGGACTATCGCCCTTTCTTCGAATAATCCTTTCTGCTGCGCAACCGGACGCCTATTTGGCGCCCGCGATGCCGGCCACCGGCTCGGCAAAATCGTCTGTCGGCACGCCCGGCGAGGGCCGCTCCGACAGCGGCCGTTGCGCAAGCATCCGCTGCAACTGGTCGCGCACGCGCTCCCATGCGCCGGCCGCATAGTCGGGCTGGCCTGCCGCCCATGCCTGCGCCAGATCGAACACGCGTTCGATCGTCGCACCGCAGTAGGTCGGGCCCGCGCCGTCGTCCCGCGCGGCATCGCGCAGCCGTTCGTCGAGCCACTCGGCCAGCCACGGCATCTCGGCCGCTGCCGAATCCGCATAGGCTTCCAGCGCGGCACGCGCGTGGCGGTCCTGTTGCGGATCGAGCTCGATCCGGTTCAATTCCGAGGTGCGCACGGGCGCAATGCTTTCCGCTCCGGACGGACTTCGAAGGGTCCCTGGTCTGAAGGACATGTCCTCTCCCCGTTGTACGACGGTAGCGTCAGGCATGGCCCCCGAGCCCGCCGTGCGACGTACCGTGGCCGGCGCCTCCGCTGGGAGCGGACGACCGGCCGCGTCAGTATACGCAGCCGGTCACGCAACGAGGTTTAAGAATTGTCAGACAGGCGCGGCAAGCGCTTTCCAATGGACCAGGAGCCTGAGCGAGGGCCCGCGCCGGCTCCGGTGTTGCGCTTTTGGCGCGTTTCCAATGCAAATGAGCCCGTTGTCGGCCCGGGCCGGCCAGACGCGGCCGGCCGGGAGCATGGCGCGGCGGAACGTGCGATGCGCGCCTTCAGCGGCGGCGCATCAGGAACACGAAGATCTTGTCCTGGGTCGTCGACTCGACGATCTCGTTGCCCGTCTGCTTCGCGAACGCGGCGAAATCGCGCTGCGAGCCCGGATCGGTCGCGAGCACCTTGAGGATCTGCCCGCTTTCCATATCGGCAAGCGCTTTCTTGGCACGCAGGATCGGCAACGGGCAATTGAGCCCGCGCGCGTCCACTTCCTTGTGAATCTGCATCGGCTGTCGACCTTCGAATGACGCGCCGCACACGGCGCGGATGGAAGCCGCGATTTTACCGCAGCGCCGCCGCGCCTGCCCGGCCCGCCCGCGGCCCGGCTCACGCGCCGGAGAAACCGCCCGCGAGCCGCTCGCGCAGGTGCCGCACGAGCGCGCGCACCGCGCTCGGCACGACCGGGCTGTACGGGCGGATCGCGAAAATGTGGTCGCCGAACGCGCCCGACGGCCGCCAGCCGTCGAGCAGCGTGACGAGCCGGCCGGCGTCGAGGTCGCGCCGCGCGCTGAAATCGGGCAGCAGCGCGATGCCGAGCCCGCCGAGCGCGGCTTCGCGCATCGCCTCGCTGTTGTTCGCCGCGAAACTGCCGCGCACCGGCACGCTCACGCGCTGGCGCCGGCGGCCGTCCGGCTCGAAGCTCCACGCGGCCGGCTCGTGCTCGCGCAGGTAGCACAGGCAGCTGTGATCGACGAGTTCGCTCGGGTGGCGCGGCGCGCCGCGCGCGTCGAGATAGTCGCGGCTCGCGACCAGCAGCGAACGCGTGTCGCACAGCTTCCATGCGACATGGGTCTGCGGCGCGGTGGTCGTATGGCGGATCGCGAGATCGAAGCCCTCCTGCGTCAGCGAGTGCAGGCGGTCGGACAGGTCGAGCTCGATCTGTACGCCCGGATGCTGGCGCAGAAAATCGGGCAAATGCGGCACGATCTGCTGGCGCCCGAGCGCGACCGGCACCGTCAGGCGGAGCAGCCCGCGCGGCTCGCCGGCGAGATCCTTCACCCGTGCGAAATGCTGGCCGATCGACTCGAACGCGTCGCGCGTGCTGTCGACGAGCGTCTGGCCCGCATCGGTGAGCCGCACGCTGCGCGTGGTGCGCCGCACGAGCGGCACGCCGGCCGCCTTTTCGAGATCGGCGATGCGCTGGCTCATCGCGGCCTTGCTGATGCCGAGCCGCTGCGCGGCGGCCGTGAAACTGCCCGCCGCGGCCAGCACCGTCAGCGAATGGATGTGCGGCCAGAGCGCCTGGACATTTTGCTGATTCATCCATTGATTATTCAGAATTCTGAACAGTGAATCAAGTTTCGCGGCCTTCTCCGGCCGTGCCGGTTTCCCTAGACTAGGTGCTGTTCCCCCTCATCCTCAGGAGACACGATGAATCCGGTTCCCGCGTACACGTCCGACGCAGACGTCGGCCACTATGTCGACGGCGCGCCCGTCGCCGGCCGCAGCGGCCGTTTCCAGGACGTCCTCAATCCGGCGCTCGGTCGCGCGGTGCGCCGCGTGGCGCTGGCCGACGACGGCGAAGTGCGGCAGGCCGTCGCCTCCGCCCACGCCGCGTTCCCGGCCTGGGCCGCGACGCCGCCGATCCGCCGTGCGCGCGTGCTGCACCGCTTCCTGCAACTGATGAACGAGCACCGCGACACGCTGGCGGCGATCATCACGGCCGAACACGGCAAGGTGTTCTCGGACGCGCAGGGCGAAGTCGCGCGCGGCATCGACATCATCGAATTCGCGTGCGGCGTGCCGCAACTGCTGAAGGGCGACTTCACCGACCAGGTCAGCACCGGCATCGACAACTGGACGATGCGCCAGCCGCTCGGCGTCGTCGCGGGCATCACGCCGTTCAACTTCCCGTGCATGGTGCCGTGCTGGATGTTCCCGGTGGCGATCGCGACGGGCAACACGTTCGTGCTGAAGCCGAGCGAGCGCGACCCGTCGGCCGCGCTGTTCATCGCCGACCTGCTCACGCAGGCTGGCCTGCCCGCCGGCGTGTTCAACGTCGTCCAGGGCGACAAGGGCGCGGTCGATGCCCTCCTCGACCACCCGGACGTACAGGCCGTCAGCTTCGTCGGCTCGACGCCGATCGCAGCCTACGTGCAGCAGCGCGCGGTGCAGTCGGGCAAGCGCGTACAGGCGCTCGGCGGCGCGAAGAACCACCTCGTCGTGATGCCCGATGCGGACATCGAGCAGGCCGTCGACGCGCTGATCGGCGCCGCATACGGTTCCGCCGGCGAGCGCTGCATGGCGATCAGCATCGCGGTGCTGGTCGGCGACGTGGCCGACAAGATCGTGCCGGCGCTCGCCGAACGCGCACGCAAGCTGGTGATCGGCGACGGGATGTCGCCGGAAGTCGAGATGGGGCCGATCGTCACCGGCGAAGCGCTCAAGCGCATCGAAGGCTATATCGAGCAAGGCGTAAACGAAGGCGCGCAACTGGTGGTCGACGGCCGCGGTCTGCGCGTGCCGGGCCGCGAAGCCGGCTTCTTCACCGGCGGCACGCTGTTCGATCACGTGAGCCCCGACATGCGGATCTACAAGGAAGAGATCTTCGGGCCGGTGCTCGGCTGCGTGCGCGTGAAGGATTTCGGCGAAGCGGTCGACCTGATCAACGCGCACGAGTTCGGCAACGGCGTGTCGTGCTTCACGAGCGACGGCGGCATCGCGCGCGAATTCGCGCGGCGCATCCAGGTCGGCATGGTCGGGATCAACGTGCCGATCCCGGTGCCGATGGCATGGCACGGCTTCGGCGGCTGGAAGAAGAGCCTGTTCGGCGACATGCATGCGTACGGCGAGGAAGGCGTGCGCTTCTACACGCGCCAGAAGTCGGTGATGCAGCGCTGGTCGTCGAGCATCGGCAAGGGCGCCGAATTCGCGATGCCGACCGCGAAGTAAGCCGGCCGGTGCGCCATCCGCCGATCCGTCCGGCGGGCGGCGCACCGGCAGTCGGCATCAACCGGCTTTCGTGCCGTGCGCGCCGTCGGCGGTCGGCATATAGGACAACTCGAGCCGGTACGCGAGCGCGACGAACAGGCTCTGCGCGAGGCCCATCGTGGCGGTCAGCGCACGAAAGCCGAACGTCGCGCTCTCCTGCACCATCAGCGTCACTTCCGCCTCCCGCGCGAGCGGGCTCATCCGGCTGTCGGTGATCGCGATCAGCCGCGCGCCGCGCTGCGCGGCCTGCTGCGCGACCTGCACGGTCTCGTCCGCATACGGCATGAACGAGATCGCGATCATCACGTCGCCCGCGCGCACCGACCGGATCTGGCCGAGATGCATGCTGCCGAGCGCGCTGAACAGGCCGATCCGCTTGTCGGTGTGCTGCAGCGCATAGTCGAGGTACGCGGCGATCGGAAACGCGCGCCGCGATCCTGCGATCCAGATCGCCTGCGTATCGGCGAGCAAATCCACGGCCTGCGCGAGCGCCTGCGAATCGAGCGTCTGCCGCAACTGCTGCATCCCGGCAATGCTGCCCTTGATGAATTCGTCGGCGATCTGTTCGGGCTGCAGGCTCGACGAGCCGGCTTCGATCACGTCGCGCAGCCGCAAGCTGTACGCGCGCCCCGGCGCGATCTGCTGCGCGAGCCCCTCGCGGAACAGCCGCTGCATCTCGGAGAACCCGGAGAAGCCGAAGTGCTTCGCGAAGCGCACGACGGCCGACGGCTGGACGCCGCAAGCCTCCGCGAGCGACTGGATGCCTTCCAGCCCAAGCTGGTCCCGATGCGTTTCCACGTGACGCGCAATCACCTTCAGGCGATTGCTGAGACCGTCGTACTCCTGCGTCAAATGCTGCAGGAACTGCTCGACGGTGGCGGGAGGTTTCTCGGATGAACTCATCGGATAGCGCGAAGTTGACGGCCCCGATGCGCGCGCGATGCTGGCGGACGCGGCCCGGGGCTCGACTGGATACATGCATGAAGGGCGAATTTAATCACGTTTGCGGCGCGGCCCGCGCCGCCTGCTCGCTCCCACGCGCTCGATCATCGCTTGCATACGCTCCACGGCAAGACTGGGAGCGATTGTCCAACGCGCTCGCGGCGTCGTAAAGATCAGGGTGTCTACCAAGCCGGCCGTCGCGACCGAGCGCGACGATCCGCGGCGCAGCCGGCCCGCCCCCTCGCTCAACGATAGTCGACCCACACGCCGCCCGCATCGGCGGACCGCACGCAGTTCTCGACCCACCGCACGCCTTCGACGCCCGCATGGACGTCCGGAAAGCAGATCTGCTTCAACGTCTGCACGTCGCCGCGATCGGCCGCATCCATCGCGAGCGCGAAGCGCGCGTACAGGTTCGACCACGCTTCGAACAGCCCTTCCGGATGCCCGGCGCCGATGCGGTCTTCGCGCGTCGCGTTCGGGTGCAGGTACGGCATCCCGCGATCGAGCACCTGCGCGGGCTGCCCCTGGATCTCGTAGCGCAACTGGTTCGGATGTTCGTCCCACCATTCGACGCTCGCCTTCGAGCCGATCACGCGCACCTTCTGCCCGTGCATCGAGCCGGCGTTCACCGCGCTCGACCACACGTAGCCGATCGCACCCGTGTCGTATTCCATGATCGTGAACGCGTTGTCCTCGAGCGGCGCGCGGCTCTTCACGAAGCTCTGCCGCGAACACATCAGCCGTTTGATCTTCAGGTCCGGCGCCATCACTTCGGAGATGTACAGCGGATGCGTGCCGATATCGCCGAGCACGTAGCTCGGCCCCGCGAATTTCGGGTCGACGCGCCAGCGCGCGGCGGCGCTCGCGGCTTCGACGCCGTCGCTGTGAAAGCCGTGCGCGAACTGCATCTGCACGATGCGAATTTCGCCGAGATCGCCGCGCGCGATCATTTCGCGCGCCTGCTCGATCATCTGGTGTCCCGAATAGCCGTACGCGACGCCGACGATGCGGTTCTTCTCGACCGACAGACGCTGCAGCGCCTCGGCCTCCTCGGTCGTGAAGCACAGCGGCTTCTCGCACACGACGTGCAGCCCCGCGTTCAGCGCCGCGCGGCAGATCTCGAAGTGCGTGTTGTTCGGCGTCGCGATCGACACCGCGCGGATGCCGTCGGCACGCTTCGCCTCGGCGTCGAACATCGTCCGGTAGTCGGGATAGCAGCGGTCCGCCGCGACGCCGAGCTTCACGCCGAACTGCCGCCCGCGCTCGGCATCAATGTCGAACGCGCCGGCAACGAGCTGGAAGCTGCCGTCGCGCAACGCGGCCGACCGGTGACTGTAGCCGATCTGGCTGCCGAGCCCGCCGCCGACCATGCCCCAGCGAATCGAATGTCCGAGCAGAATCTGTCCGTCGATCATGATTGTCGTGTTCCTGTCCGTGTTCAGTGTTCAGAGTGTGTGCAAAGGGTCGGGCCGACGGCCGATCACGCGAACCCGGCCGATGCGAGAAACGCGCGGCTCGCGGCAACGTCGCGCAGGCTCGTGCCGGCATTGCGCGGGTCGCGCTCCTGCTCGATCGTGATGTAGCCGGCGTAGCCGATCTCGTCGAGCGCGTGGCGAATCGCGCGGTAGTCGAGCACGCCGGTGCCGATCGGACACATCACGCCGCGCGCGCAGGCCGCGAAGAATGCGATGTGCTCGCCCATCACCGCGTCGTACACGGCCGCGTCGATATCCTTGAAATGCACGTAGTCGAGCCGCGCCGCATGGCGGCGCAGCCACGTTTGCGGGTCCATGCTCGAATAATGCAGGTGGCCGGTGTCGAGACACAGGCCCGCCGTCTCGGCCGGAATGTCGGCGACGATCCGGTCGATCTCGTCCGCGAATTCGATGTAGCCGCCCGCATGCGGATGGATCACCGCGCGCACGCCGAACTCGTCGCGCGCGAGCGTCGCGATCTGCCGGATATGGTCCACCATCCGCGCCCAGCGCTCGTCGGACAGCCGCGGCGCGCGATCGCCGTGACCGGCCGCATAGTCGCGCTCCTCGTGGCCCCAGTCCATCACGACCAGGTACGGCGCCGCATGGCGCTGGCCCGGCTGCGTCGGCAGCTTCGGCAAGCGCGTGATCAGCGCGCAGATGTCGCGCGTCTGGCGCAGCAGGTTCGGCAGGTTCTCCGGCGACACCAGGTCGTCGAAGATCGTGCCGGCGGTGATGCTCAAGCGTTGACGCTCGAGCTCCGCGCTCACCACGTCGAGCTCGAGCGGGATATAGCCGTACGGGCCGAGCTCGATGCCCGAATAGCCGGCCTGTGCGGCTTCGGCGAGCACGTGCCGCCACGGCGGCAGGTGCGGATTCTTCACGTCGTCGACGCCCCAGCAGCACGGCGCGCAGCCAATCTTCATCGTCATGTCGGTCAGTCCATCAGGAAAGCGTTGCGTGGCCGCGTGGTCACGCGGCCCGATGTCAACGTGTCCGGCCTGTTCAGCCGCGATAGAACGCCGGGCGTTCGGCCATCGCGATCGGCTCGACCGCCCCGCTCTTCTGCGCGCGCACGCACGCATCGGCCGCGACCGCCGCCGCATAGCCGTCCCACGCGGACGGGCCGGTCAGCGCGCCCTGCCGCACGCCGTCGACGAACGCCTGCAGCTCGACGTCGTACGACGCGATGAAGCGCTCCTTCCAGTCGGTCATGATCTCGACCGACTGCCGTGCCGCATGCTTGAGCCCGACCGCGGGCGGATCGGGCAGCTTCGCGATGCCGTTCTCGCCGACCACCTCGCACTGGATGTCGTAGCCGTACTGGCAGTTCACGAAGATCTCGACGTCGATACGCACGCCGCTCGCGGTTTCGAGCAGCACGATCTGCGGATCGGCGAGATGCGCGCTCGCATGGCGCGTCTTCTTCGGGTAGACGACCTGCGCGCTCGTGTAGTCCTCGCCGAGCAGCCAGCGCAGCACGTCGAGCTCGTGGATCAGCGTGTCGGTGATCGCCATGTCAGTCGTATAGCGCTCGCCGACCGACTGGTTGCGGTGCGCGCAATGCAGCATCAGCGGCGCGCCGATTTCGCCGCTGTCGATCACGCGCTTGAGCGCACGATAGCCTTCGTCGTACGGACGCATGAAGCCGACCTGCACGAGCCGCTTGCCGTGCGCGATCTCGGCCTCGACGATGCGCATGCAGCCGTCGGCGGTGACCGCCAGCGGCTTCTCGCAGAACACCGGCTTGCCGTGCGCGATCGCGTCGAGCACGAACGCTTCGTGCGTCGGCCCCCACGACGTGACGAGCACGGCCTGCACGTCGACGGCCGCGACCACGTCGTGACCGTCGCCGTAGATTTCCGCGTCGAGCCCGTACTTCGTCACCGCATCGCGCGCCTGCTGCGGGTCGATGTCGTTGACGGCTACCACGCGTGCGCCGGACAGCGTACGCGTAAGCCTGCGGATATGGTCCTGGCCGATCGCGCCGCAGCCGATCACACCGATTTGCAACGTCATCCGAATATCTCCAGTCGTTCGTTCATCAGCGGCGCGGCCCGTGCCGCGCCGGTCAACAATGGTTCCCAAACGGCTCAGCGCGCAGCCGCCCGCTCGAAATGGCGATCGACGTAGCGCTGGATCGTGTCGCGCATGTAGCGCGACGACGCTTCCGCGCGGTCCTCCCACGCGAACACGCACGACGACATCACACCGTCGAAGCCGGCGCTGCCGAGCGCGCCGAAAAACATGTCCCAGTCGATCTCGCCCTGCCCGATGTCGAGATGCTGGTGCACGCGGATCTGATTCGAGCCCGGCGGGTTCACGATGTAGCGCAATTGGCTGCTCTTGCGGTGGTCGAAGGTGTCGGCCACGCGCACGTGCGCGAGAATCGGCGCGGCGGCCGCGATCATCGCGGCCATGTCGTCGCCGTAGTAGAACGTGTGCGGCGCGATGTACGACAGCTTCAGCGACGGCGAGCCGATGTTCGTGACGATGTCGATCGCCGGCTGCAGCTGCTCGATCCAGTCTTCCGGATGCGGCTCGACCGACAGCACGATGCGTTCGCGCTCGAGGATCGGCAGCAGCGTGTCCATCGAACGGAACCACGCGGCTTCGCACAGCTCCTTCGGGTTCGCGCCCGGCCGCTCGCCGACCGAGCGCTCCGGCGACGCGCCGCGCCCGAATTCGGACACCATCAGCGGGCACTCCATCTCCACTGCGACCTCGATCGCCTTCTGCCAGCAGCGCACGGCCCATTGCCGCTCGTCCTCGAACGGGCTCGCCCAGCGGTACATCGGCTGCAGCGACGCGAGACCGACGCCGCTCGCGCGCATCGCCTGGCGGAACGCGGCCATGCGCTCGCGCGTCGCGCGCGGCATCACCCACCAGTCGAGAAAGTCGCTGCGCGGCGACAGCTCGATCTGGTCGTAGCCGAGCTCGGCGACCGCGTGCGGCAGCCGGTCGAGCGGCAGGTGGCGAATCATGTAGGGATCCAGAGCGATCTTCATCTTCTTCCTGGAAAGTTGCGTGGTGTCGGCCGCGTCGGAATCGGTCAGCGACGCGACTTCTTGTTGCGGTACTGGTCGGCGATCACGGCCGCGACGATGATCGCGCCCTTCACCATCTCCTGGTAATACGCGTCGATGCGGATGAACGTGAAGCCCGACGTCATCACGCCGAGGATCAGCACGCCGATCACGGTGCCCGTCACGCGCCCGAGGCCGCCCGACAGCGACGTGCCGCCGATCACGACGGCCGCGATCGCATCGAGCTCGTACATCACGCCCATGCCCGACTGGCCGGAAATCGCGCGCGCGGCCGTCACGGTGCCGGCGATCCCGCTCAGGAGGCCCGCGATCGCATAGACGAAGATCAGGTGTCGCGTGACGTTGATGCCCGATACGACGGCCGCGTGGCGGTTCGCGCCGATCGCATACGTGTACTTGCCGAAGCGCGTGTAGCGCAGTACGACGTGGAAGATCGCGGCGATCACGAGAAAGACGATCACCGGATTGGCGCCCGCGCCGATCGCCGCGAACGAGTCGGTCAGCATCGACACCGGCATCCCGTTGGTGAACCACTTCGCGAAGCCGCGCGCGGCGACCATCGTGCCGAGCGTCGCGATGAACGGCGGGATGCCCGTCATCGCGATCAGCGTACCGTTCAGCAGGCCGACCAGCAGCCCGACGCACACGCCGGCGAGCACCGGCCAGATCACCGGCAAGTCGGTCAGGTGCGGAAACACCGCGCGCGGGAAGTCGGACACCTGCGCGAGGCTCGCCGACACGACGGCGGCTGCCGCGACCACCGACCCCGACGAGAGATCGATCCCGCTGGTGATGATCACGAGGTTCACGCCGACCGCGATGATGCCGATCACGGCCATCTGCAGCACGATGATTTCGAGCCGCTCGGCATTGAACAGGAAGCTCTGGCCGACGACGATCCAGCCGAGGATCTCGAAGAACAGGCTGATGCCGACCAGCACGAGGAAGATGCTCAGTTCGGGCGGCCACTTCGTATGCCGCGACTTGAGTGTCATGGTCTGCGCATCCGCGACCGGGTTCAGGTTGCCCATTTCAGTTGTCTCCAATCTTGTTTCGGCTCAGCGCGACGCGAGATCCATGATGCGGACCTGGTCGGCGTCCTTGCGATCGACGATGCCGGTCATGCGCCCTTCGTGCATCACCATCACGCGATCGCTCATCCCCAGCACTTCCGGCATTTCCGACGAGATCATCAGCACCGCGACGCCCTTGGCGGCAAGCGCGCTGACGAGCCGGTGGATCTCGGCCTTCGCGCCGACGTCGATGCCGCGCGTCGGTTCGTCGAGGATCAGGATGCGCGGCTGCGTGAGCAGCCAGCGACCGATCAGCACCTTCTGCTGGTTGCCGCCCGACAGGTTCTGGATTTCCTCGTGCAGCCCGGGCGACTTCACGCGCAGCATCCGGCTCATTTCCTCGCAGTCGCGCTTCAACTGCGCCTGCTGCACGAAATTGAACTTCACGTAGCGGCGGCTGAGCACCGCCGCTTCCATGTTCGCGAGCAGGTCGAGATTCAGGAAGCAGCCGGAGTCCTTGCGGTCCTCGGTGAGGAACGCCATCCCGTGCTTCATCGCCTGCGCGGGCGTCGCGATCCGCACCGGCTTGCCGTCGATGCGGATCTCGCCCGACGTGGCCGGCACGACGCCGAACAGCGCCTCCGCGACGTTCGAGCGCCCCGAGCCGACGAGGCCCGCGACGCCGAGGATCTCGCCCGCGCGCAGCTCGAAGCTCACGTCGCGGAACACGCCGTCGACGCAGAGATCCTTCACCGACAGCACGACGTCGCCGATCGGCACCTCTTCCTTCGGGAACATCTGCGTAATCTCGCGCCCGACCATCATGCGGATGATGTCGTCGCGCGTGACGTCGCTCGACGCATGCGTGCCGATGTACTTGCCGTCGCGGAACACCGAGAACTCGTCGGCGATCTCGAACAGCTCGTTCATCTTGTGCGTGATGTAGACGATGCCCTTGCCCTGCTCGCGCAGCTGGCGAATGATCCGGAACAGGTGCGTGACTTCCTTCTCGGTCAGCGCGGAGGTCGGCTCGTCCATGATCAGCACGTCCGAGTCGAACGACACGGCCTTCGCGATCTCGACCATCTGGCGGCTCGCGACCGTCAGCGTGCGCACGTCGGTTTCCGGGTCGATGTCGATCGACAGCCGCTCGAACAGCGCGGCCGTGCGGCGGCGCAACTCGGCGTGATCGATCAGGCCGAAGCGGTTCTTCGGTTCGCGGCGGATCCAGATGTTCTCCGCGACCGTCATGTACGGCATCAGGTTGAGCTCCTGATGGATCATCGCGATGCCGCGGTCGAGCGCATCGAGCGGGCCGTTCAGCACGACCGGCTCGCCGTTGATCAGGATTTCGCCCTGGTCGGGCGTGTAGACGCCGGCGATGATCTTCATCAGCGTGGACTTGCCTGCGCCGTTCTCGCCCATCAGCGCATGAACGGTGCCGCGCCGCACGCGGAACTGCACGCCGTCGAGCGCGACGACGCCGGGAAAGGACTTGCCGACGCCGCGCACCTCGAGCACGCAGTCGACCATGGCCGCACCGGACGAGCCGGGCGCGGCGGACGAGGCGGCAGGCGCGCTTTCGCTGGCCATCGAGCGCGCGATCCTGGCTGTAAACATGGACGTTCCTCGAAAGTCGCGCGCGAACCCGGCCGTGCCGGGCCCGCGCAGTTCAGCGGAAAAACCGGTCAGTGCTTCGCGTACTGGTTCATGTTCTCCGGCGTCACGAGCTCGAAAGGCACGTTCACGTAGCGATCGACGGGCTGCTTCTTCGCGAGCTTCAGCGCGGTGGCGACGGCCTGCGCGCCCTGCCCGGTCGCGTTCTGGTACACGGACACCTTCAACTCGCCGGCCTTCATCGCCGCGAGGCCGTCCGGTGTCGCGTCGATGCCTGCGACGACCGTTTTCGGCGTCAGCTTGCGCGCAGCCTTCAGCGCGTTGATCGCGCCGATCGCCATTTCGTCGTTGTTCGACACGATCGCGTCGAACTTGGTCCCGGAGCTCAGCCAGTTCATCGTGATGTCCTGGCCCTGCGTGCGGCTCCACTTGCCTTCGCGCTTGTCGACGATCTTCATGCCCGCGCAATCCTTCGTCGCGATCACGTCCTCGATGTCCTTGGTGCGGGCGCGCGCCGATTCGTTGGACAGCTCGCCCATCAGCACGAGGATGTCGCCCTTGCCGCCGAGCAGCTTGCACACCTGGCGCGCCTGCAGCGTGCCCGACTGCTTTTCGTCGGAGGCGACGACGGCGACGCCGGCCGGCAGCTTGTCGAAATCGACCGGCTTGCGGTTCACGTAGACGAGCGGGATCTTCGCCGCGGTCACCATCTTCGTGATCTTCGGCGTCGCGTCGGTATCGACCGCGTTCACGATGATCGCGTCGACTTTCTGCGCGATCATGTTCTGGACCTGGCTCAACTGCTTGCCGACGTCATTGCCGCCGTCCTCGATCTGCACCGTCGCGCCGTCCTTCTTCGCCGAATCGGCAATGCTGTTGCGCAGGATGGTCAGGAACGTGTCGTCGAACGATGCCATCGTCACGCCGATCTTCTCCGCATGCGCGAGCGGCACAGCCAGGATCGCGGCGGCCGCGACGGCCATCAGCTTGGTCTTCATGATCAATCTGTCTCCTCATCTCCGGGGGGCGGAAGACGGCGCATTGCGC
Source organism: Burkholderia sp. MSMB1078WGS (assembly GCF_001528895.1). NCBI lineage: Bacteria > Pseudomonadati > Pseudomonadota > Betaproteobacteria > Burkholderiales > Burkholderiaceae > Burkholderia > Burkholderia sp. MSMB1078WGS. The sequence goes on from NZ_LPDI01000048.1 coordinate 44,575, forward strand.
GCCGCCGGGCCGAGTCCGATCTGTCCGATCGGGACTGAAGCATCCGGATGAAACTGTAGATCACTTCCTCGAGAATTTGGAAATTTATTTCTACGTGATTTCACCTAGGGAACTGGATTTCCAAAAAGTCTAGACTGCGTCCGTAGCCCGAATCCCGGCGGCAGGTAGCCTCGCGTCGTGCGGCACATGCCGCGGACAGCCGCCGCCGGATCGGTCCCCTAATCCGCCGGCAGCGCCGAACGCCGGCCGCGAGCGTGACACGTGATATGAGCCTGCTGAACTTTCCGAGTGACCGCCCCATCGATCTCGCCTGCCTCGGCCGTGTGGCCGTGGATCTCTACGCGCAGCAGTACGGCAGCCGCCTCGAAGACGCGCGCAGCTTCCAGATGTATCTCGGCGGCTCGTCGGGCAACGTCGCGTTCGGCGTCGCGCGGCTCGGGCTGAAGACCGCGATGATTTCGCGCGTCGGCGACGAGCAGATGGGCCGCTTCCTGCGCGAGACGCTCGAGCGCGAAGGCTGCGACACGAGCCAGCTGCAGACCGATCGCGAGCGCCTCACCGCGCTCGTGCTGCTCGGGCTGAAGGATCGCGATACGTTCCCGCTGCTGTTCGTGCGCGAGAACTGCGCGGACATGGCCGTGCGCGCCGACGAGATCAGCGAGAACTTCATCGCCGGTTGCCGCGCGCTGGCGATCACCGGCACGCATCTGTCGACGCCGGGCACGCGCGAGGCATCGCTGACCGCGCTCGGTTACGCGCGCCGCCACGGCGCGGTGCGCATCCTCGACATCGACTACCGGCCGGTGCTGTGGGGGCTGACCGCGCGCGGCGCCGGCGAGAACCGTTACGTACCCGACGCGCAGGTAACGCGGCAACTGCAGCAGGTGCTCGACGAATTCGATCTGCTGGTCGGCACCGAAGAGGAATTCCTGATCGCGGGCGGCGTGCCGCACGACCTGATCGCGTCGTTGCAGGCGGTGCGCGCGATCACGAACGCGACGCTGGTCGTCAAGCGCGGCGCGCTCGGCTGCTGCGTGATCGAAGGCGACGTTCCCGCGCGCATCGACGCCGCGCCGACCTTCGTCGGCGAACGCGTCGAGGTGCTCAACGTGCTCGGCGCGGGCGACGCGTTCCTGTCGGGCCTGCTGTCGGGGCTGCTGCGCGGGCGCGACTGGGCCGAATCGACGCGCATCGCGAACGCATGCGGCGCGATCGTCGTGTCGCGCCACGCGTGCTCGGCCGCGATGCCGACGCCGGCCGAGCTCGCGCACTGGTTCGGCGGCAGCCGCAATCCGGCGGTCGATGCCGACCGTACGCTCGCGCACCTGCATCGCGTGACGGTGCCGCGCCGCGAATGGAACGACCTGTGCGTGATGGCGTTCGACCATCGCAGCCAGTTCTACGAGTTCGCGGTGCAGGCCGGCGCGGACGAGGCGCGGATCAGCACGTTGAAGCGCCTGCTCGTGCGCGCGGTCGAACAGGTCGAACGCGATCGCGGCATCGCCGGCCACGTCGGCGTGCTGATCGACGGCGGCGCGTACGGCGGCGACGCACTCGCATCGGCCACCGGGCGCGGCTGGTGGGTCGGCCGGCCGGTCGAGCTGCCGGGCTCGCGGCCGCTGCGGTTCGACGAGACGCGTTCGGTCGGCTCGTCGCTCACGCACTGGCCGACCGAACAGGTCGTGAAGTGCCTCGTTCACTATCACCCCGACGACCCCGTCGATCTGCGCGTCGAGCAGGAGCAGCGCGTGCTCGAACTGTGGGAAGCCACGCGCGCGAGCGGCAACGAGCTGCTGCTGGAAATGATTCCGCCGCGCGCGGTCACGCCGGCCGGCACCGAGGACGACGCGGTGCTGCGCACGGTCGCGCGCTTCTACAACCTCGGCGTGAAGCCCGAATGGTGGAAGCTCACGCCGCTGAGCGCCGACGGCTGGGCACGGCTCGCCGCGCTGATCGCCGAGCGCGACCCGTACTGCCGCGGCGCGGTGATCCTCGGGCTGAACCAGCCGCTGCAATACCTCGTCGACAGCTTCCGCTCGGCGACCAACCCGATCGTCAAGGGCTTCATGGTCGGGCGCACGCTGTGGGCCGATGCATCGCTGAACTGGTTCGCGGGCCGGATCGACGATCAGGCGCTGATCGACGAAGTGGCCGGCAACTTCGCGCAACTGGTCGACGCGTGGCTGGGCCGCCGGGCCGCCGCGCGCGCCGCCGCCGCAGCCTGATGCCCGTGTTCGCGACGACCACCCGACTTCTCTCTATCGACCGACGATGACCACCACCGTAAGACTGACCGTCAGCCAGGCGCTCGTGCGCTACCTGGCCGCCCTGCGCGCCGAAGTCGTCCAGCCCGACGGCCGCACCGAGATCCTGCCGTACTGCGGCGGCGTGTTCGCGATCTTCGGCCACGGCAACGTGGCCGGGCTCGGCGAAGCGCTGCATGCCGAGAAGGACCGGCTGCCGACGTTTCGCGCGCACAACGAGCAAGGGATGGCCAACGCGGCCGTCGCGTTCGCGAAAGCGAATTTCCGCCAGCGGATGATGGCCGCGACGTCGAGCATCGGCCCCGGCGCGACCAACATGCTCACGTCCGCCGCGCTCGCGCACGTCGGCCGCTTGCCGCTGCTGCTGCTGCCCGGCGACGTGTTCGTGTCGCGGCTGCCCGACCCGGTACTGCAGCAGGTCGAGGATTTCGAACAGGGCGACGTCAGCGCGAACGACTGCTTCCGGCCGGTGACGCGCTACTTCGACCGCATCGCGTCGCCCGAGCAACTGCTCGTCGCGCTGCCGCGCGCGATCCAGGTGATGACCGATCCCGCGCAGTGCGGCCCCGTGTGCCTCGCGCTGCCGCAGGACGTACAGACCTTCGCGTACGACTGGCCCGAGGATTTCTTCGCGCCGCCGGTGATCCGGATGCGCCGGCCGCCGGCCGACCCGCTCGAACTCGCCGATGCGCTCGACGTGCTGAAGGCCGCGAAGAAGCCGCTGATCGTCGCCGGCGGCGGCGTGCTGTACAGCCAGGCGTGGGACGCGCTGCGCACGTTCGCCGACACGCATGGCGTGCCGGTGGCCGAATCGCAGGCCGGCAAGGGCAGCCTTGCGTGGGACCACCCGCTGAACCTCGGATCGATCGGCGTGACGGGCTCCCCCGCCGCCAATCGCGCGGCCGCGCAGGCCGACGTCGTGTTCGCGGTCGGCACGCGGCTGCAGGATTTCACGACCGGCTCGCACGCGCTTTACGGCGACGCAACGTTGTTGAGCCTGAACGTGCAGCCGTTCGACGCGGGCAAGAAACGCGGCCGGCAACTGGTTGCCGACGCGCGTACGGGCCTCGGCCAGCTGTCGGCCGCGCTGGCCGGCTGGCGCGCCGACGCGGCGTGGACGGCCGCGAACCGCGACCAGGCCGCCGCATGGAACGCGCGCGTGACGGCGCTGACCACCCGGATTCCGACCGACACGCTGCCGTACGACGCGGAAGTGATCGGCGCGGTGCGCGATTCCGCGGCCGACGCGGGGCGCGACAGCGCGCGCGACGACCTCGTCGTCTGCGCGGCCGGCACGCTGCCGGCCGAACTGCACAAGCTGTGGCGCAGCGGCGTGCCGGGCAACTACCACATGGACTATGCGTATTCGTGCATGGGCTACGAGGTCGCGGGCGGCCTCGGCGCGAAGCTTGCACGACCCGAGCGCGAAGTGATCGTGATCGTCGGCGACGGCTCGTACATGATGCTCAACGCGGAACTCGCGACCTCCGTGATGCTCGGCCGCAAGCTGATCGTCGTGATCCTCGACAACCGCGGCTACGGCTGCATCGAGCGGTTGCAGCTCAACTGCGGCGGCGCCAGCTTCAACAACATGCTCGACGACTGCGTGCCCGAAGGCGGCGAACGCTCGACGATCGACTTCGCGATGCATGCGCGCGCGATGGGTGCGGACGCCGTGCACGTGCGCGACGTCGGCGAGTTGCGCCGCGAAATGAAACGCGCGCGGGCGGCGACGAAGAGCCAGGTGCTCGTGATCGACACCACGCACCGTCGCACCACCGACGACGGCGGCGCGTGGTGGGAAGTCGCGGTGCCGCAGGTCTCCGCACGCGCCGGTGTCGAACGCGCGCACCAGGCGTATCTCGACGCGAAAACCCGGCAGCGGCGCTGATCGCGCACGCTGCGCCACGAACATGCCCCGCCCCCCATCATCCGAATCGAATCGAGGAAGCAAGACATGAGCTGGAACGTCCGCATCGGCATCAATCCCCTGTCGTGGATGAACGACGACCTGCCGTCGCTCGGCGGCGAGACGCCGCTCGAGACGGCGCTGAAGGAAGGCGCCGAAATCGGCTATGCGGGCTTCGAGCTCGGCAACAAGTTTCCGAGGACGGGCCCCGAACTGAAGGCGAAGCTCGCCGAATTCGGGCTCGTGTGCGTGTCGGGCTGGTATTCGGGCTTCCTCGCGGAAGTCGCGCCGGGCATGACCGACGCCGATGCCGTCGCGGCGGAAATCGAGCGCTGCCGCGCGCACATGACGAAGCTGCAATTCAACGACGTGACGGTCGTCGTGTACGGCGAATGCGCGGGCACGATCCAGGGCAGCATCGACACGCCGGTCGCGAAGCGCCCGCGTTTCGTCGACGACGAAGCGTGGCGGCGCTACGCGGCGCGCCTCGACGCGTTCGGCGCGCATCTGCTCGACACCTACGGGATCCGGCTCGCCTACCATCACCACATGGGCGCGTACGTCGAATCGCCGGACGACGTCGACCGGCTGATGGCGCTGACCGACCCCGCGAAGGTGTTCCTGCTGTTCGACACCGGCCACGCGTATTTCGGCGGCGCGGCCGACCCGGTCGCGCTGCTGAGGAAACACGTATCGCGCGTGGCGCACGTGCATTGCAAGGACGTGCGCCCGCGGGTCGTCAACCAGGCGCGCAACGACGGCTGGAGCTTCCTGAACGGCGTGATCAACGGCACCTTCACGGTGCCGGGCGACGGCGCGCTCGACTACGACGCGACGCTGCGCACGCTGAAGGACGCCGGCTACGAAGGCTGGCTCGTCGTCGAGGCCGAGCAGGATCCGGCCGTCGCGCCGAGCTATGCATATGCGAAGAAGGGCTACGAGTCGCTGCGCGCGATCGTCGACCGGTTGAGCGCGTGAACCCGCGCGCAACCGTCTGAGCGCTCGAGCCCTACCCTATTGCGGAGACCCACTTCATGACGATTTCTCCCCTGCTGGTCAAGGCATCCGCCGACCGCGAAATCTGCAACGTCACGCCCGAATCGGCCGGCTGGAAGCACGTCGGCTTTCGCGCGCTGCGCCTGAAGGCCGGCGACGCCGAGACGCTCGACACGGGCACGCGCGAACTGTGCGTCGTCGTGCTGACCGGCACGGTGCGCGCGGACGTCGACGGCGAAACCTACGACGCGCTCGGCAAGCGCGACAGCGTATTCGAAGACGTATCGCCTGACGCGCTGTACGTGCCGGGCGGCAAGCGCGTCACGCTGGTCGCGACGCGCGATGCGGAAGTCGCGCTGTGCACCGCGCCGTACGCGAGCGGCGACAAGCCCGTGCGGCGCCTCGACGGCGAACGGATGCGCCGCTCGGTGCGCGGGCAAGGCACCAACACGCGCTACGTATGCGACATCCTGATGGGCGACAACCCGGCCGCCGAGCGCCTCCTCGTCGTCGAAGTCGTCACGCCGGCCAGCCATTCGAGCAGCTATCCGCCGCACAAGCACGACCGCGACGCGGCGCCCGACGAAACCTCGCTCGAGGAAACCTACTATCACCGGATCGATCCGCCGCAGGGTTTCGCGTTCCAGCGCGTGTACACCGACGACCGCAGCCTCGACGAGGCGTGCGCGGTCGAGAACCACGACGTCGTGATGGTGCCGCGCGGCTACCACCCGGTCGTGGCTCCTCACGGCTACAACCTGTACTACCTGAACGTGATGGCCGGGCCGAGCCGCGCGTGGGCGTTCAAGAACGACCCCGCGCACGAGTGGATGCTCGACGCGGCGCCGAAACGCTGACGTGCCGAAGCGCCGAAGCACTGAACGGAAGACGGGCCCACGCGGCCCGTGACGATGCGACGCCCGGCCCGCGTATCGAGCCGGCAACGCCACGGAGCCCGCCATGGTGACGTCCCCCTTTCGCCTCGAACCCCACGCCTTCGACGACGATGCGTCGACTCCGGCGCTGCCGCACTTCGATGCAGCCGTCGCGCGCCGCGTGGGAGAAATCGCGGTCAACCTCGCGTCGCGACGCGGGCTGCCGATTGCGGTCGGCATCGTCGGCGAGCAGGCGCTGCTGTTCTACTGCGCGCTCGACGGTAGCGGCGCGCACGACGGCGATGCGATCCGCCGACGGCAAAACACGGTCCTGCGTTTCGGCCAGAGTTCGCTCGCGGTCGGCGCGCGCTTTCGGCGTGCCGGCTGGTCGCTGCGGTCGCAGGGCCTGTCGGACGACGACTACGCGCTCGACGGCGGCGGCGTGCCGTTGCGGATCGCCGGCGCCGGCATCGTCGGCGCAATGGCGATCGCGGGCCTCGGCTCCGAACGCGATCACGCGCTCGTCGTCGAATGCTTGCGGTGGCACGTCGGCGCGAATGCGCTGGCGATGAGCGCGTAGCGCGTCGCCCCCGCTCGCGGGGCCGATGGGCAGCGGATCGCGCAGCCCCTCGGCATCCCTCTTTCATTCGACGCGAAACGCAAACGGAACCCGAACGGGCCGCAGCGTGTCGAGATTCACGCCGGCGAGCCCTGTTCGCCCCTTTGCCAGCAGCGTATCGTCGCGATAGACCTCCTGCTGGAACGCGAGACGTACGCGAGTGAACTCGGCGAGTGTCGTGCGGATCGTCAACGGTTCGTCGTGATGTGCCGGCGACAGGAACTCCGTCTCGATACGGCAGACGATAAGTCCGGTTCGCAGCTCGGCCATCATGTGCGCGAGATCGATGCCGTTGGCGCGATACCATTCCATCCTGGCCTGATCGAACCAGCGCAGGTAGTTCGCGTGATAGACGACGCCGCCGAGATCGACATCCGCGAACGGCACGCGCAGCGAAAGATGATGACTGCGATGGCAGGGAGCAGCGTCCATGTCGAGACCTCCAGGAGAAATCGGCAGTTCGGAAAAAGGCATGCGGCAGCGCGCTATTGCGTCTGCGCACAGTAGGCGTTCGTCATGACGAGGGTCGCATTGACGCCGCCGAAACCGAAACTGTTCGTCATCACGGTCGTCAGTTTCCGCTGCGTGGTCGCAGTGACGATGTCGAAGCCACGTGCGCCGTCATCGAGCTGCTCGATGTTCATGCTCGGTGCAATGAATCCCCCGCTCATCATGAGCAGTGCATAGATAAATTCGTGCACGCCGGCCGCACCCTGCGCGTGGCCGGTCGTCGACTTGGTCGACGACAACGGCGGCGCGGCCTCGCCGAACACATTCCGAATCGCGCGGAGTTCGCGGATGTCGCCGACGGGCGTAGACGTGCCGTGCGTGTTCAGATAGTCGATCGGCAAATCGATACCGAGCAACGCGAGCCTCATGCTGCGCTCGGCGCCTTCGCCGGACGGCAGGACCATGTCGATGCCGTCGGTCGTCGTGCCGTAGCCGATCACTTCCGCATGCACGCGCGCGCCGCGCTCGATGGCATGATTCATTTCCTCGACCACGACGATCCCTGCGCCGCCCGAGATCACGAAGCCGTCGCGAGCCGCATCATAGGTGCGCGACGCACGCATCGGCGTATCGTTGAAGCGGGTGGACAGTGCGCCGATCGCATCGTACTGGCATGCGATTTCCCAGCCCAGTTCTTCAGCGCCGCCGGCGAACACGATGTCCTGCGTGCCCGCCCGGATCAATTCGACGGCATGGCCTATGCACTGTGCGGATGCGGCGCACGCGCCACAGATCGCATAGCTCACGCCGCGTACGCCGAACGCGACGGCAAGGCACGCGGCATGCACGGACGGCATCGAATGCACGATGTCGTACGCGCCGACGCCGCGCACTCCGCGCGTACGCATGGCATCGACCGCATGGACGTATCCGAGCGACATCCCGCACGCGTTGCCGACGATCACGCCGGTGCGCTCGTTCGATACCAGACGCGGAGGCAGCCGCGCGTCGTCGATCGCCTGTTGCATGCATGCGAACGCCTGCAGCGCGGCAGGGGTCATCCATCGGAGATGCCGGCGATCGACGCGGTCGGCAGCGGGCACCTCGACAGGTGCCCAGACGTGGCTGCGCAATCCCGCGTCCCTGAACGATTCGGAAAACACGACACCGCTGCGACCCGTGCGCAACGCTTCGCGCACGGTCGGGACATCGCTGCCGATGCTGGACGCAATGCCGATCCCCGTGATGACCGCACGTCTCATGCCCCGCTTCCCCAAAGACGAACCATGTCGGCGTCGGCAGCATGCCGACGGTCGCGCCGCCGATGTGCACCCGGCCGGCCAGCAATGTGTGCCGTCTGCGTCCGGATTCGAATCCGCCGGATCAGTTCAGAGGAATTAAATATCGAAATTCGCGTTTTCGCAAACCCGACCGAATCCGCGCAGCGGAGGTGCGGGCAGCAGGGCCTGCGACGCTGCAGTCGCGGGGGCACGTTGCCGCGCGCACGGCCCCCTAATGTCGACTCAGTTCAACCCGCCGCTCACGACGAGATGCTCGCCGGTCATCCAGCGTGCATCGTCCGATGCGAGGAACACGGCGACCGACGCGATGTCGTTCGGCTCGCCGAGGCGGCCGAGCGGCGTCTGGCCGAGCACCTGCGCTTCGAGATCGGAACCGATGATGCCCGCGCTGTGCGTGCCTTCGGTCACGATCATCCCCGGGTTGATCGCGTTCACGCGGATCTTGCGCGGGCCGAGTTCGAGCGCGAGCACGCCGGTGATCGCGTCGACCGCGCCCTTCGTGCCGCTGTACACGGCGCTGGCGGGCGGCGTGATGCTGGTCACCACCGAGCTGATGTTGATGATGCTCGCGCCTTCGCCGAGATGCTTGACCGCCGCCTGCGTGGTCAGCAGCACGCCGAACACGTTCGTGTCGAACTGCCGGCGGTAGTGTTCTTCGGTGATCGCTTCGATCGGCGCGAATTCGTACACGCCGGAGTTGTTGACGAGCACGTCGAGACGACCATACGTTTCGATGGCGGTATCGACGATGCGTTGCGCGTCGGCGGCCTTCGACACGTCGCCGCCGACCGCGACCGCGCGGCCGCCCGCTTCCGCGATCGCACTCACGACCGCATCCGCGCCTGCCTTGCTGCTCGCGTAGTTGACGACGACCGATGCACCTTCGCCCGCCAGTGCCTTCGCGATTGCCGCGCCGATGCCCTTCGATGCGCCCGTGACGATCGCTACCTTGCCTGCCAGCTTGCTCATGATTTCATTCCTCAGTCAGAAGACGTTCGATGGATGGCGCCGGTTGCCGAGACGACGCATCGATGCGTCGATGCATCGATGCGTTGCGACGACGACCGGCCTGACAGGCAATGTACGGTGCGGCACCGCAGCGATAAAGCGGCCCAAAGCGAATTGACTGGCGGAGTTTGCCGAACAATCGACTGGATGCCGTCAGCCGGCGCTCAGCCACGCGTGGGCAACCTCGCCGCCCAGCCCGTCGAGCCCGCCGTCGTAGACGATCCGTCCGCGCCCCATTACCGCCGCGCGCCGCGCGAGCCGCGGCGCAAGCTGCAACCGCTGCTCGATCAGCACGATCGACACGCCGTCGGCCTGCAGCGCGGCGAGGCACGCACCGACTTCGTCGACCGCGAGCGGCGCGAGCCCTTCGGCCGGTTCGTCGACGATCAGCACGCGCGGCCGGCCGGCGAGTGCGCGCACCAGCGCGAGCACCTGCTGCTCGCCGCCCGACAGCCTCCCGGCTTTCACGCTCGCGCGCGCTGCCAGCAGCGGAAAACGCTCGAACAGGCGGTCGAGCGCCGCGCGTTCGGTTGCGCCGCTCGCGCCGCGCAAACCGAGCCGCAGGTTATCGCGCACGGTCAGCAGCGGAAACACGTCGCGGCTTTCGGCCACGTAAGCGACGCCGCGCCGCGCGATCTCGAACGTCCGCGCACCCGCGCATTCGGCGCCGGCGATGCGCACCGAGCCGGCCGTGCGCACGAGCCCCATCACGGCCTTCGCGAGCGTCGAGCGCCCCGAGCCGTTGCGGCCGAGCAGCGCGAGCGTCTCGCCCGGCGCGAGCGCGAGATCGACGCCGTCGAGCACGGGTTGCAACCCGTACCACGCACGCAGCCCGCGAATATCGAGCACGGCGCTCATGCCGCGCCCTCGCCCAGGTAGGCGGCCCGCACACGCGAATCGGCGCGGATCGCGTCGGGCGCGCCGGTCGCGACCACCGTGCCGCGCACGAGCACGGTGATGCGTTCGGCGAAACCGAACACCGCGTCCATGTCGTGCTCGATCATCAGCACGGTGCGGCCCTGCGTCGTCGCGCGGATCAGCGCGATCATCCGCGCCGCCTGCGCGCGGCTCATGCCGGCCGTCGGCTCGTCGAGCAGCAGCGTACGCGCGCCGCTCGCGAGCGCGATCCCGAGATCGAGCGCGCGCTGCTCCGCATAGCTCAACTCGGCGGCCGGCGTGTCGCGCCGCGCGTCGAGGCCGATGTCGTGCAGCACGCGTGCCGCCGCGCGATCGATCGACGCCGATTCGCGCAGCCGGTTCCACCAGCGCCGCCGTTCGGCCGGCGCATGCAGCGCCGCGCAGCGCAGATTGTCGAACACCGTCAGGCGCGCGAACGCGCTCGTCTGCTGAAAACTGCGGCCGATGCCGAGGCGGCTCGCGACGACCGGCCCGCGCCCGCGCAGCTCGACGCCGTGCAGCACGACGCGCCCGCGCGTCGGCCGCGTCGCCCCGGCGATCACGCCGAACAGCGTCGATTTGCCCGCGCCGTTCGGCCCGATCAGCGCATGGCGCTCGCCGGCCGCGATGCTCAAGTCGACCCCGTCGAGCACGGTCTGCGCGCCGAAGCGCTGCACGACGCCGTGAAGCGCGATCGCGTTGCCGTTCATCGCGCGTCCTCCTGCGTGGCCACCGCCGTGTCATGCGCGAGCCGCGCGCGCCAGCGCCACAGCAGCGTGCCGATGCCGGCCGCCGAGCACGCGACGGCCCAGCCGGCCGGCGTATCGGCGTCGATGCCCCATGCACCGAACGCGAGGCCCGTGCCGTCGTCCTGCGCGAAGCGCCATGCATAGCCGAGCTCGGCCGCGCAGACGATCGCGACGCCCCAGAACGCGCACGCACCGACGGCGCACAGCACGCGCCACCGCTCGACGGCCGGCGCGCCGCGCCGCAGCGCATGCGCGAGCGCCCGCACAATGCCCGCGATCCCGCCGGGCGCGGCCACGACGATCGCGACGAACAGCACGCCGAGATACAGCGCCCACGCGCGCGACACACCCGCGACGACGATACTCAGCGCGGTCAGCACGGCCGCGCCGGCCGCCGGCCCGAAGAATGCGCCGGTGCCGCCGATCACCGCGGCGATCAGCACGGTCGCCGAGCGCGCCATCGACACGCTGTCGGGCGTCGCGATCTCGACGTCGATCAGCGTCAGCGTGCCGGCGATGCCGGCGAAGAACGATGCGCAGGTGACCATCGCGAGCCGTACACGGCGCGGATCGGTGCCGAGCGCGGCGACGCGCGCCGGGTTGTCGCGCACTGCGTTCGCGAGCCGCGCGAGCGGCGTGCGCGTCAACGCATGCATCGCCCACGCCGACACGACGCACCACGCGGCGATCAACGCATACGCGTGCGCCGGCGCGCCGAAATGCGCGTTGCCCCACGGCGCACCGCTCGCGCGATCGATCGGCACGCCGCCGAGACCGCCGAACCACGCGGGCACGCTCCACGCGGCGGCCGCGACGCATTCGCCGAGGCCGAGCGTGATCATCGCGAACGCGGTGCCGGAACGACGCGTCGCCAGCAGCCCGGCGACGAACCCGAAGCCCGCGCCGGCCACGCCGCCGACGAGCGGCAACAGCGGCAGCGGACCGCCGATATGGTTGAACCAGTGGGCTGCCGCGAACGCGCCGAGGCCTGCGAATGCCGCATGCCCGAACGACAGCAGCCCGGTCGTGCCGAGCTGCAGGTTGTACGACAGCGCGAGCACGACGAGCGCGGCCGTCTGCGCGAGATAGCCGAGCACCGCGCCATGCGGCCACAGCCATGCGGGCAGCGCGACGCACGCGGCGAACAGCGTCCAGCGCACGCATCCGGCCAGTGCGCGGCTAGGCATCGGCACGCTCGCCGAACAGCCCGCGCGGCCGCGCGACCAGGACCGCGACGAGCAGCAGGTACGGCACCAACGGCGCCAGTTGCGCGATCGACACGGTGGCCACGCTGTCGGGCAGCGCGATGCCCGTCCATTGCGCGAGGTCACGCAGCGACGTGTCGCTCGCGGCCGCGAAGGTCTGCGCGAAGCCGACCGCGAGCGACGCGACGAACGCGCCGCCGAGCGAGCCCAGGCCGCCGATCACGACGACCGCGAACACGACCGACCCGACCGTCTCGGCGAGCGCGGGCTCGATCACCGCGAGCGGCGCGCCGATCACGCCGGCCAGCGCCGCGAGCGCGGTGCCCGCACCGAACAGCGCCGTCATCACACGCGGCACGTCGTAGCCGAGCGCCTCGACGGCCGCGCGATGCGTGAGCGCCGCGCGCACGACGAGCCCGATGCGCGATGCGCGCAGCAGCCCGCCGAGCGCAACCAGCATCGTCGCGGACATCGCCATCATGAACAGCCGGTAGCGCGGCAATGCGAGACCGAACACGGTCACGGGCGCGCCGTCGAACAGCGGCGGCACGGGCGCCGGCAGCGGCGCGAGGCCCCACGCGAGTTTCGCGCCCTCGCCGATCAGGTACGCGAGACCGAAGGTCAGCAGCAGTTCGCTCGTATGGCCGCGCGCCTGCACACGGCGCAGCAGCACGCGTTCGCAGCCGGCGCCGAGCAGCCCGACCGCCAGCGGCGCGAGCACGAGCGCGGCCCAGAAGCCCGCCCAGGCCGCGATGCCGTAGCCGACATACGCACCGAGCATGTAGAAGCTCGCATGCGCGAAGTTGAGCACGCCCTGCACGCTGAAGATCAGCGTGAGGCCGGCCGACAGCATGAACAGCAGCAGGCCGTAGCTGAGGCCGTTGAAGGCCTGGAGCGCGAACGCGTGCACCGCGTATCGTCAGGCGGCGAGCGGTTCGAGCGCGGCGCGCAGCGCGTCGGGCAGCGGCACCGGGCGGCGCGTGCCGCGATCGACGTACACGTGCACGAAATGCCCCTGCGCGGCGGGCGACGCATCGCCTTGTGCGAACAGCCCGACTTCATAGCGCACGCTCGACGTGCCGAGCTTCACGACGCGCAGGCCCGCGTCGACCGATTGCGGGAACACGAGCGGCGCGAAGTAGTTGCACTGCGTCTCGACGACCAGCCCGATCGTCTGCCCGTGCTCGACGTCGAGCACGCCCGCGCGGATCAGGTACTCGTTCACGACGGTGTCGAAGTAGCTGTAGTAGACGACGTTGTTCACGTGCCCGTAGACGTCGTTGTCCATCCAGCGGGTCGTGATCGGCAGGAAGTGGCGATAGGCGTCGCGCGGACGCGGCTGCGGCTTGTCGGACATGGCGATGGCGGTCAGGACGATGGAAGCGGAGGAAACGACGGGGACGACGCGTGACGGCCGCACGACGCGATCGCGCGCGCCACTGCGGACGGCATGCTGCGGGCAGGCCGGTGCGTCACTGCCCCGGCCGGTCGACGAATTCGAAATCGAGGCCGCGCGCGCGCATCCAGTCGGCGAGCGCGACGCCCGTGCCGGCGCGCCACGGGCGCAGCAGCGGCGGATCGACGAGCTTGTATTCGAGCAGTTCCGGCGACAGCGACACCGTGCCCGACGCCCGCACGTGGTACGCGATGATCAGTTCGTTCTTGCGCATGAATTCGTACACGCCGACGAGCGATACGTGCTCGGCCTTCAGCGCGGTTTCCTCGAATACCTCGCGCGCGATGCCGTCCTCGGGCGTCTCGCCGTTTTCGAGGAAGCCGGTGATCAGCGCGAACATCCCTTCGGGCCACGCCGCGTTGCGCGCGAGCAGGATCTTGCCGTCGAGTTCGACGATCGCGGCGACGACGGGCAGCGGGTTGTTCCAGTGCACGTAGCCGCAGGATTCGTCGGGGCAGGCCTGGCGGATGCGGCCGCCCTCATGGTCGGGATCGGCCCGCTCGGTCAGCGGGCTTGCGCAGCGCGGGCAAAAGCGATAGTCGGCGGTGGTCATCGATGGAAATCTGGCGAGCGCCGGACGGCCGTCTGCCGGCTGCCCGCGCACCCGCTCGGCGCGGGAAAGGCTTCATTCTAGCGAGTTTGCCCGCGCCCGAGACGATCCGGCCCCACCGGCTTCAGGATGACCGGCGCCCGTGTGCGGCGCTCGCCGCGAAGCCTGCGGCGCCGATCAGCAGCGCGGCCGCCGCGACCCACAGCGCAGGCGTAAACGACCCGAAGCGCGCGGCGAGCGGCGCCGCGACGAGCGGCCCGAGTATCTGCCCGACGCCGTAGGACGCGGTCGCATAGCCCATCAGCCCGGCCGCACGCTCGCCGTGCAGGCGCCGCGCCTCGCGCATCGCGAACAGCGTGATCGCGGTGAACGGCAGGCCGAGCAGCGCGCTGCCGATCGAGAAGCCGGCCGCGTTCGGCCACACGATTCCGGCCGCGATGCCGAGCGCCTGCGTCGCGCAGCCGGCCGCGAGCAGCAGCCGGTTGTCCCAGTGTGCGGGCAGCCGCGCGGCGGTGATCGCGCCGACGATCAGCGCCGCGCCGAACATCGGCCAGAACAGGTCAGGCCACGGCGAACCGGCCGGCAGCGCGGCGCGGGCGATCACCGGCAGGAACGTCGCGGTGACGATGTAACCGAAGCCCGGCGCGCCGTACAGCACGACGAGCCACGCGGCGTCCGCGCGACGGCTTCGCGTGGCGGCCCGCGCCGCCGGGGCGGCGGGCGCCCCTGCGGCCGGATGCGGCGCGGCGGCCGGCGGCGCCGCCTGCGCGTGCGCCGAGGCCGACGCCGCACCGAACGTGCGCCAGATCGCTGCCGACAGGACGGCCGACAGCACCGCGAAACCGAGCCAGCCCACCGCCGCACGCTGGCCGGCCAGCGCACTGCCGATCAGCCCCGTCACGACGATGCCGACGCCCGGCCCCGCGTAGATCACCCCGCTCCATTCGGGCGCACTCAGCTCGGCCAGGCGCCGCAATCCCCATTGCGACATGAACACGAACGTCCATGCGCTGACGACGCCCGCGACGAAACGCACGACGAGCCACGCCGGCAGCCAGTGGCCGGCACCCATCGCGGCAGTCAGCAGCACGGTCGCGACGAGGCCGACACGCACCATCCGCGCGGGCGCGACGCGCAGCGCCGCGCAACTGACCGCACCGACGAAGTAGCCCGCGTAATTCGCCGACGCGAGCCAGCCGCCGGCTTTCAGGCCGATCGAGCTGTCCGCTAGCATCAGCGGCAACAGCGGCGTGAACGCGAAACGGCCGACGCCGAGCACGACGGCCAGACCGATCATGCAGGCGAGCGCGGCCGCGCGGGCGCGGCGGTCGGCGTGGTCGGACGAAAGCACGCGCGTGGCGGCGGTCGGAGCATCGAAGCGGGACATGGCGGCATGGGCCGACGCGTCGCACGCCGGCCGGATCGGGAATCGGAACGTGTCCATCCTAGCTTGACCAAACGTTCTCTAAAAATGAATAATTGAGAATCAAGTCATCCCGTGGAGAGAATCATGGACCTGGCGGCGCTGGCGATCTTCCGGGCGGTCGTGCGCGAGAACGGCGTAACGCGCGCAGCGGCCAAGCTCAATCGCGTGCAGTCGAACGTCACGACGCGCATCAAGCAGTTGGAGGAGGAACTCGGCGCGGCGCTGTTCGTGCGCGACGGCCGCCGGCTCGTGCTGACGCCGGCCGGGCAGACGCTGCTGCCGTATGCCGAGCGCCTGCTCGCGCTCGCCGACGAGGCGCGCGACGCGGTGCGCGAGGACACGCCGCGCGGCCGGCTGCGGCTCGGCACGATGGAAAGCACGGCCGCGAGCCGGCTGCCGACCCTCCTCGCGCGCTACCACCATGCATGGCCCGACGTATCGCTCGAACTGCTGACGGGCACGACGGGCTGCCTGATCGACCGCGTGCGCGACTTCGAAATCGACGCCGCGCTGTTCGCGCGCCCGCCCGAGCCGGACATGCTGCCCGACACGTTCGAGACGGTGCCGATCTTCCGCGAGGATCTCGTGCTGCTCACCCCGCGCGGCCATCCGCCGGTACGCACGCCGCGCGACGTGCTCCTGCCGACGCTGATCGCGTTCGAGCGCGGCTGCGCGTATCGCAAGTACGTCGAGCAATGGTACGCGGCGCACGGTGCGAAGCCGGCGCGCGTGCTCGAGCTCGGCTCGTATCACGCGATCGTCGCGTGCGTCGCGGCCGGCGCGGGCATCGCGGTCGCGCCGCGTTCGGTGCTGAATCTGCAGCCCGAGCCCGGCAACATCGCCGCGCACACGATTCCCGAACTGGAAGGCATCGACACGCTGCTCGCGTGGCGGCAGGGTTATGCGTCGGCGGCGCTCGCCGCGCTGCGCGATGCGCTCACCGACGCCGCGCGACAGCCCGGCGACGCGGCGAAGCCGGCCGTGACCGTGCCGGCCTGACCGGGCTCGCGCGTCGCCGCATCGAGCGACGCGCCTGTACGGCACAAACGAAACGACCCGACCGGCACATCTGCCGATCGGGTCGTTTTTCGCTTGATGCGATGCCGTCGGTACGACGACATCGCATCGGTCGTGCAACGATCAGAGCCGTTCTTCGACCCAGCCCTTCACGCCGGCCAGCGCGCCGGGCAGGTTCGCCGGCTCGGTGCCGCCTGCCTGCGCCATGTCCGGACGGCCGCCGCCCTTGCCGCCGACCTGCTGCGCGACGAAGTTCACGAGCTCGCCGGCCTTGACCTTCTTGCTCGCATCCGGCGTGACGCCCGCGATCAGGCTGACCTTGCCGCCTTCGACGGCCGCCAGCACGATCGCCGCGTTCTTCAGCTTGTCCTTCAGCTTGTCGACCGTCTCGCGCAGCGTCTTCGCGTCGGCGCCGTCGAGCGTCGCGGCCAGCACGTACACGCCGCCCACTTCGACGGCCTGCTGCGCGAGCTCGTCGCCCTGGCTCGACGCGAGCTTCGACTTCAGCGCGCCCAGTTCCTTCTCGAGCGACTTCACCTGGTCCTGCACCTGCGCGATGCGCTGCGTGAGTTCCGACGGCTGCGCCTTCAGCGCCGCCGCCGCTTCGTTCACGCGCGCGTCGAGCTCCTGCACGTAGCGCAGCGCGTTGTCGCCGGTGATCGCTTCGACGCGGCGGATGCCGGCCGCGACGCCGCCTTCGACGACGATCTTGAACAGGCCGATGTCGCCGGTGCGGTGCACGTGCGTGCCGCCGCACAGTTCGCGCGAGAAGCCGAGGTCGAGCACGCGCACTTCGTCGCCGTACTTCTCGCCGAACAGCGCCATCGCGCCGCCCTTCACCGCTTCGTCGTACGGCATCACGCGCACGATGCCCGGCGCGTTCGCGAGGATTTCGGCGTTGACGATCTGCTCGACGCGACGGATTTCGTCGTCGGTCATCGGCGCGTTGTGCGCGAAGTCGAAACGGGTCTTTTCCGCGTCGACGAGCGAACCCTTCTGCTGCACGTGCGCGCCGAGCACTTCGCGCAGCGCCTTGTGCATCAGGTGCGTCGCCGAGTGGTTGCGCTGCGTGCGGGCGCGGCGCTGCGCGTCGATTTCCGCGCGCAGCACGTCGCCGACCTTGAGCGTGCCCTGCTCCAGCGTGCCGTGGTGGCCGATCACGTCGGCCTGCACCTTCAGCGTGTCGGCCACCGCGAAGCGCGTCGCGGCGTTCGCGAGCACGCCCTGGTCGCCGACCTGGCCGCCCGATTCCGCGTAGAACGGCGTGTGGTCGAGCACGACCACCGCATCCTGGCCGGCCTTCACTTCATTGACGGCCGAACCGTCGACGTACAGCGCGACGACCTTCGCGTCGTCGAACGCGATTTCCTCGTAACCGTGGAACGTGGTCTTCGCGCCCGTGTATTCGAGGCCCTGCGTCGCCTTGAACTTGCCGGCCGCGCGCGCCTGCTCGCGCTGGCGCGCCATCGCGTCGTCGAATGCCGGCTCGTCGACCGTCATCCCGCGCTCGCGGCACACGTCGGCCGTCAGATCCAGCGGGAAGCCGTAGGTGTCGTGCAGCTTGAACGCGAGCTCGCCGTCGAGCACCTTGCCGCCCTTCGCGTCGACGTCGGCGAGCGCGGCTTCGAGAATCGACATGCCGTGCTCGATGGTTTCGAAGAAGCGCTCCTCTTCCTGGCGCAGCACGTCGGTCACGCGCTGCTCGGCTTCCTTCAGCTCCGGATAGGCCGTGCCCATCTCGGCGACGAGGTCGGCCACCAGCTTGTGGAAGAACGCGCCCTTGCGGCCCAGCTTGTAGCCGTGGCGGATCGCGCGGCGCACGATCCGGCGCAGCACGTAGCCGCGGCCTTCGTTGCCGGGGATCACGCCGTCGACGATCAGGAACGAACACGCGCGGATGTGATCGGCGATCACCTTCAGCGAGTTGTTCGTGAGGTCGCTGATCTCGGTCACGCGCGCGGCGGCCTTGATCAGGTTCTGGAACAGGTCGATCTCGTAGTTGCTGTGCACGTGCTGCAGCACCGCGGCGAGACGCTCGAGGCCCATGCCGGTGTCGACCGACTGCTTCGGCAGGCGCGTCATGTTGCCCTGCGCGTCGCGGTTGAACTGCATGAACACGAGGTTCCAGATCTCGATGTAGCGGTCGCCGTCTTCTTCAGGCGACCCCGGCGGCCCGCCCCACACGTCCGGGCCGTGGTCGTAGAAGATTTCGGTACACGGGCCGCACGGGCCCGTGTCGCCCATCGTCCAGAAGTTGTCCGACGCGTAGCGCGCGCCCTTGTTGTCGCCGATCCGGATGATCCGCTCGGTCGGCACGCCGACTTCCTTCGCCCAGATGTCGTACGCTTCGTCGTCTTCCTGGTAGACGGTGACCCACAGTTTTTCCTTCGGCAGCTGGTAGACCGTGGTCAGCAGCTCCCACGCGAACTTGATCGCGTCGTGCTTGAAGTAGTCGCCGAACGAGAAGTTGCCGAGCATCTCGAAGAACGTGTGATGGCGCGCCGTGTAGCCGACGTTCTCGAGGTCGTTGTGCTTGCCGCCCGCGCGCACGCTGCGCTGCGCGGTGGTGGCGCGCGAGTACGGGCGCGGGTCCGTGCCGAGGAAGACGTCCTTGAACTGGACCATGCCCGAGTTCGTGAACATCAGCGTGGGATCGTTACCGGGCACGAGGCTCGACGAGCGGACGATCGTGTGGCCCTTCGATTCGAAGAATTTGAGGAATTTCTCGCGGATTTCGGCAGCTTTCATGGCGTGCGGGGACAGTCTGGCAAAGACGGCTTCAAACGCCGGCGCCCCAGGCGGGGCGCGCGGCGGCATGGATTCGGAAACGATCGATTATACGATACAGACCGCCCGCCCAAGCGGCAGCGGCCCGCCGCGCCGGACGACCCGCGTGGGCCACCGGCGCGGCCGATTCGCCTTAAGATGCTCGGCATGCCAATCGGCCATGCCCGGCAAGGCAGGCCAGCCATGAAAGGAGACGTTTCGACGATGGGTGCCCTGAGCCATATCCGCGTGCTGGATCTCACCCGCGTACTCGCGGGCCCGTGGTGCGCGCAGACCCTTGCCGATTTCGGCGCGGACGTGATCAAGGTCGAGCGCCCGGGCGCCGGCGACGACACGCGCCACTGGGGGCCGCCCTACCTGAAGGACGCGGACGGCGCGGATACCGCCGAGGCCGCGTACTACCTCGCGGCGAATCGCAACAAGCGCTCGGTGACGATCGACATCGCGACGCCGGAGGGCCAGCAGATCGTGCGCGAGCTTGCCGCGCAAAGCGACGTCGTGCTCGAGAACTACAAGGTCGGCCAGTTGAAGAAATACGGGCTCGATTACGACTCGCTGCGCGCGGTGAAGCCCGATCTCGTCTACTGCTCGGTCACCGGCTTCGGCCAGACCGGTCCGTACGCGCATCGCGCGGGCTACGATTTCATCGTGCAGGGGATCGGCGGCTTCATGAGCATCACCGGCGAACGCGACGGCGAACCGGGCGGCGGCCCGCAGAAGGCCGGCGTCGCGATCGCCGATCTCGCGACCGGCCTCTATTCGACGATCGCCGTGCTCGCCGCGCTCGCGCACCGCGACCGCACGGGCGAAGGCCAGTACATCGACATGGCCCTGCTCGACGTGCAGGTCGCGCTGCTCGCGAACATGAACACCAACTTCCTCGCGAGCGGCAAGCCGCCGGTGCGCTGGGGCAACGCGCATCCGAACATCGTGCCGTACCAGACGTTCCAGACGCGCGACGGCTGGATCATCGTCGCGGTCGGCAACGACGGGCAGTTCCGCAAGTTCGTCGAGGCCGGCGGACGGCCCGAGCTGGCTGACGACGAGCGCTTCGCGACGAATCCGTCGCGCGTGCGCCATCGCGACACGCTGGTGCCGATCCTCGCGGAGATGGTGAAGGCGCGCGACAAGGCCGACTGGATCGGCGCGCTCGAAGCGGCCGGCGTGCCGTGCGGGCCGATCAACGATCTCGACGAGGTGTTCGACAACGAGCAGGTGGTCGCGCGCGGGATGCAGGTGTCGCTGCCGCACCCGTGCGGCGCGGACGTGAAGCTCGTGCGCAACCCGATCCGGATGAGCGCGACACCGCCCGACGCGCGCACGGCCCCGCCGCTGCTCGGCGCTCAGACGGACGACGTGCTGCGCGACATGCTCGGCTACGACGACGCGCGGATCGCCGCGTTGAAGGCGAAACAGGCGATCTGACGCGGTTCGGGGCGACGGCGTCGCGGCGCCAGGCGCACGCGACGACAACGGTCGAATCGAACAGCCGCGACTCGCGCGCGACGCGCAGACGAACTAACGTGCGAGCGCATCGAGCCAGCCGCGCGCTTGCGGCCAGTCGCCGAGCCCGCTATCCGCGTTGATGTGGCCGCGCGGGCCGAGCTCGTGGAACGTGCTGCCCCACGCGTTCGCGCAGCCGTGCGCGAACGCGAGCGAACCGTACGGATCGTCGCTGCTTGCGACGACGCAGGTCGGAAACGGCAACCGCTCGTGCGGCACCGGGCCGAAGCCGTGCGCGTCGGCCGGAAACGCCGGCCCGGCGGGATCGGGCAGCGCGACCAGCAGCGCGCCGCGCACTTTCGCGAGCGCGGCCGGCCGCGCGTAGCGGGTCGCCCACCATGCGGCGGTCAGCGTGCCGAGACTGTGGCCGGCGATCAGCACCGGCCCGCGCGCGGCTTCGATCGCCCGGTCGAGCGCGAGACACCAGCCGTTGCGGAATGCCCGCTCCCAGTCGGGCATCGCGACGCGCACGAAACGCGCGTCGGCGCGCTCCCAGCGGCTTTGCCAGTGGAACGGACCGGAGTTGCCGTAGCCCGGCAGCACGAATACGAGGGGGTCGCTCATGAAAGGATTCGTCGACGAATGAAGTCGTTATGTGGCGTCGACGAAGTGTCGCACACCCGTTCCTCCCTGATGCTGCCTGTCGAAAAATGGAAGAGGTGTGCGGGCGGGCCGTTACGCGTACGGAACGGCGTCACGCCCGGCCGGCATCGCGCGAGCACGCTCAGGCCCGCGCACGCCGGCGTGGATCAGCGCACGCCTGCGCCGACCAGGCCGCCTGCCGCCGCCCCGGCGACCGTGCCGACCGGCCCGCCCGTGATCAGGTAGCCGAGCGCGCCGCCCGCGGCCGCGCCGATACCGGCATTGCGCTGCGTATGCGTCATCGCGCATGCGCCGAGTTGCGAAAGAGCCGCGACGATCACCGCGGTACGAACGAGAAAAGTGGTCTTCTTCATCATGATTATTGGCTTCCTCCCGCCACGCAAAAATTGCGAATGGCGGCATTGAATCGGTGAAGCCATCATAGGAAAAGCCGAACGGCCCCGGCAATCCGATTTACGTCGTGTTACAGCCGACACACACTCGATATATTGCGGTACGCATCGCGAACGCAGGCCGCCCGACCGGCAGGCCGCGCGGGACGGACCCCGGTCAGGTAGAATTACAGGATTAAACCGGCGCGACGCGCCGACACAACCCTGACGCCAACCGCATGAGCACCGAACGCAACGACGCCCCCGCGGCTTCCAATTTCATCCGCAACATCATCGACGACGACAACCGCACCGGCAAATGGGGCGGCCGCGTCGAGACGCGCTTCCCGCCCGAGCCGAACGGCTATCTGCACATCGGTCATGCGAAGAGCATCTGCCTGAACTTCACCGTCGCGCGCGACTACGGCGGCGTGTGCCACCTGCGCTTCGACGACACGAACCCGGAAAAGGAAAGCGTCGAATACGTCGACTCGATCGTCGACGCGGTGCGCTGGCTCGGCTTCGACTGGCGCAAGGACGCGGTCGATCATCAGTATTTCGCGAGCGACTACTATGACAAGCTGTACGAATTCGCCGAGTTGCTGATCCAGCGCGGCAAGGCGTACGTCGACAGCCAGAGCGCCGACGAAATGCGCGCGAACCGCGGCTCGCTGACCGAAGGCGGCAAGCCGTCGCCGTTCCGCGACCGCTCGCCCGAGGAAAACCTCGACCTGTTCCGCCGCATGAAGGCCGGCGAGTTCAAGGAAGGCGAGCACGTGCTGCGCGCGAAGATCGACATGGCTTCGCCGAACATGAACATGCGCGACCCGGTGATCTACCGGATCCGCTACGCGCACCACTACCGCACCGGCGACGCATGGTGCGTGTATCCGATGTACGACTACACGCACTGCATTTCCGATGCGCTCGAAGGCATCACGCATTCGCTGTGCACGCTCGAGTTCGAGGATCACCGCCCGCTGTACGACTGGGTGCTGAACGAGCTCGCGGAAGCCGGCGTGTTCACGCGCCCGCTGCCGCAACAGATCGAATTCTCGCGGCTGAACCTCACGTACGCGATCACCAGCAAGCGCAAGCTGCTGCAACTCGTCACCGAAGGCCACGTCGACGGCTGGGACGACCCGCGCATGCCGACGATCGTCGGCATTCGCCGTCGCGGTTTCACGCCGGAGAGCATTCGCCTGTTCTGCGAGCGGATCGGCGTGACGAAGATCGATTCGTGGATCGACATGAGCATCTTCGAAGGCGCGCTGCGCGACGACCTCGACGAAAAGGCCGCGCGTACGGTCGCGGTGCTCGATCCGCTGAAGCTCGTGATCGACAACTATCCGGAAGACCTCGAGGAACCCTGCACGGCGCCCGTGCATCCGCATCATCCGGACCGCGGCGTGCGCACGTTCCCGATCTCGCGCGAACTGTGGATCGAGCGCGAGGATTTCGTCGAGAATCCGCCGAAGGGCTATTTCCGCCTGTTCCCGGGCAACAAGGTGCGCCTGCGCTACGGCTACGTGATCGAATGCACGGGCTTCGACAAGGACGCCGACGGCAACGTGACGGCCGTGCACTGCAACTACTTCCCGGACAGCAAATCGGGCACCGAAGGCGCGAACACCTACAAGGTCAAGGGCAACATCCACTGGGTCAGCGCGAAGCACGCGCAGCCGGCCGAAGTGCGGATTTACGATCGCCTGTTCAAGGAACCGCACCCGGACGCGGGCGGCGCGAACTTCCTCGAAGCGCTGAACCCCGATTCGAAGAAGATCGTGCAGGCGTACCTCGAGCCGGGCAACGGCGACGTCGCACCGGAAACGCGCCTGCAATTCGAGCGCCACGGCTACTTTGTTGCCGACCGTGTCGATTCGAAGCCGGGCAAGCCGGTGTTCAACCGGATCGTCGGGCTGCGCGACAGCTGGGGCAAGCCGGCCTGACCGCCCTGCTCCGCGCGGGTGGCGTGCGGCTTCGCAAGCCGCCGTTGCCTGCCCATGAAAAAACCGGCTCCAGGGCCGGTTTTTTCATGGGCGTGCGCCGAACGGCGGCGGGCGGCTTCGCAAGCCGCGGCGCTCGTTCACGCGCCCGACAACCGCCGATGCAGCTCCGCCAGCGACAGCTTCGTGCGAAACAGCCGCGCGAGACTGCGGCTCGCATAGGCGTCGATGTCGCCCGGCACGGTCCAGCGGTACGCATCCATCTCGGGGATCATCGAGCCGTCGCGGCGGCTCGGAAACAGCGAAGTACACGTGCAGCGCTCGGGATCGATCTCGCCTTCGGCCACCTGCACCGCGAACAGGTGCAGATCCTTGTCGTGCCGGTATGCGAAGCGGCCGAGATCGAGTAACCGTGCCGGCGCGAACTCGATGCCGGTTTCCTCCAGCAGTTCGCGCAGCGCGGCGTCGGCCGGCGTCTCGCCCGGTTCGCCCTGCCCCTTCGGAATATCCCAGTGCGTGGTGTCCGTCGCGTGCGCGAGAAACACGCGGCCGGCCGCATCGAGAATCACGACGCCGCACGACACCGTGCGCGGCGCGCCGCCCCGCTTCATCACGCGCGTGCTCAGCGCTTCTGCAGTTGCCACTTGCCCGCGGCCGTCTTGCAGTAGACGGGCTTGAGCGTCATCGTCTGGCCCTTCGCGGTGATTTCGGTCGCGACTTCGCGGCAGGTCTTGCCGTCCGTCTCGGTCGTGCTCGGCGTGAGCTTCGCATCGATCTGCGTGCCGCGGCCGCTGCTCTGCCACGTCGTGGTTTCGCCGTCCTTGCCTTCGTCGCGCGCCTGCACGACCGCCTTGGTGAGCGACGCGCGGTCGGCCTTGCTGAAATAGCTGATCGGCGTGTCGTTCAGGAAATTCAGGTTGTTCTGCGCATGGGCGGGCAGCATCGCGGCTGCGCACGCGGCGCCGGCCAGCACACGCGTGACGACGGAAAGGGATGCACGCATCGACATGTTTTTTCTCCTTGGATGTTCGATCGAACGGCGCGGCGCATGCCGGCGAACCGGCAACCGGCCCTCCGGCATGCGCCACGCCCGTCAGCGAGCGAGCATAGCATGCGTGCTGTAATGATTGCCTTCTAGGGCTTGGCCGGCGCGGCCGTTTGCCGATATCCGTCAGTCAGCGTGCCGAGGAACGCGATCACGTCCTTGATCTCGGCCGCGTTCAGCGCCGGCTGCTCGCCGCGCTTGCGGTCGAACGGCGGCTCCCGGTTGATGTTCTGCCAGTAGCGCTTCGGCACATCGTCGTAGATCTGCACCTTGCCGTGCACGACCGGGTAGAACTTCTCCGGATGAATGTCGCGTTCGACGTAGAAGCGCATCACGTCCTCGAGCGAGTGATACACGCCGTTGTGGAAGAACGTCTTGCGCAGCGCGACGTTGCGCAGCGACGGCGTGCGAAACAACCCGCAGAATTCGTCGCGCCCCTTCAGGTCGGTGCGTTCGGGGCCGCACGCGCCGAGATCGTAAAAGCGCGGGTCGCGATTGACGGGCAGCGCGCGGTTGCGCGGCACCGCGATCGCGATCAGCCCGAAATCGCTGAACTGCGGCGGGCCGCCTTCGAGCGTGCGCTGGCTGACGTGGCAGCTCGCGCAGTTGCCCTTCTTCTCGTCGTTGAACAACTGCAGCCCATGCAACTCCGCGGGCGTGAGCTGCGCGCGGCCGGCCAGATACGCGTCGTATTTGCTCGTGTACGGATCGAACAGCGCCGGCTGCTGCTGGAATGCGTCGAGCGCGCGCAGCACCGCATCGAACGTCGCCTGGTCGTCGCCGAGAACCTTGTCGCCGAACGCCTTGCGGAACGCGTCGGCATACGGTGCGGCGCGAACCGCCTTCGCGACTCGCGCGGGCGAACTGCTCATCTCGAACGGCGACGTGAGCGGAATGCGCGCCTGCGCATCGCGCGTATCGACGCGACCGTCCCAGGTCAGCCCGCCGGTCGGACCCGCGTCGATGCTTTCGTCGCCTTCGTCCGGCGAATCGTGGAAGTGCTCGCTGAACGGCGGGATGCCGCGCAGGTACTTCAGCGACGGCACCGCGCGAAAGCCGGTACGGTGCATGTCGTCGCCGCCGAGCTGCACCGACAGCGCATTCGGCGGCCCGAATGCATGCTCGGCGCTATGGCACGACGCGCAGGCGAGCTTGCCCGAGCCGGACAGCGACGGATCGAAGAACAGCTGCTTGCCGAGTGCCGTCATCTGCTTCACGCCCTCGAACACCTGTGCGCGCGTCTGCGGCTGGCCGGCCGGCGCGACCGCCGGGACGGCCGGGGCGGCCTGAGCCGCCGGAACGACGGACGCGGCCGACGCATTCGTGCCGGGCCGTGCGTCGCAACCGGCGAGCGCCGCGAGCGTGCCGGCCACCGCGAGCGCCGCCGCGGCGGGAATCAGCGATCGCGCGGACGCGAAGGATTTCAGAAGGGTGTGCATCGTCGTTGTTCTAGTAGCGGTGGGCAATCGGCCGGAGCTTATGTCAGTTCCGTGACCGTTGAATGACGTTCGACCGACAGTCAATTGAAAGCGCCCCTACACCCGGCTGTCAAATCGGTTCCAGATAATGCGCGCAGCCGGGCGGTACCGCGAGGTTCGTGCGCCGGCCCTCCCGCCACCCGGTTCCCACACGCGACCAACGACGAATGAGAGAGAACATCGCATGAAGAAGCACGCCTGGATTCGCTATACGCCGATCGCCCTTGCGGCCGCGCTCAGCCTGACCGCCTGCGGCGGCGACGACGTCACGCAGCAGGGCTTGTCGGCCGTCAAGAACGTCGTCGTGATCTACGCCGAAAACCGCAGCTTCGACAACCTGTACGGCAATTTCCCGGGCGCGAACGGTCTGCAGAACGTGACGGCCGCGAACTCGGTGCAGAAGGATCGCGACGGCTCGACGATGGCGACGCTGCCGAAGATCTGGGGCGGCCTGACCGCGACCGGCATCACGCCGGCGGTGACCGAAGCGATGACGGCGAACCTGCCGAACGCGCCGTTCGCGATCGACGATCCGAAAGGCTTCAACCAGTCGATGAGCATCGCGACGCGCGACATCGTGCACCGCTTCTACCAGGACCAGATGCAGATCAACGGCGGCAAGAACGACATGTACGCCGCCTGGACCGACGCCGGCGGCCTGACGATGGGCCACTACACGGCCGATCCGTCGAAGCTGCCGCTGTGGAAGATCGCGCAGCAGTACGTGCTTGCGGACAACTTCTTCATGGGCGCGTTCGGCGGGTCGTTCCTGAACCACCAGTACCTGATCTGCGCGTGCGCACCGTACTACCCGAACGCCGACAAGAGCCCGGCGGCCGGCAAGATCGCCGTGCTGAACGCCGACGGCAAGTCGCTGAAGGTCGCGACGAACTCGCCGGCTTCCGCGCTGAGCGGCCCGCCGAAGTTCGTCAACGACGGCGCGCTCACGCCCGACTTCTACGGCGTCAACACGATGCAGCCGGCGTATCAGCCGAGCGGCAACAAGGCGGCCACGGGCGGCGACCCGCTGCTCGCCGATCCGGCCAATCCGTCGACGATGCCGCCGCAGACGGCGACCAACATCGGCGACCTGCTGACCAATGCGGGCGTGTCGTGGGCGTGGTACGGCGGCGCATGGGGCCAGGCGCTGCAGGCGAGCCAGAACGGCACGTCGAACGTGATCTACGGCGCCGACCTGTCGACGCCGAACTTCCAGCCGCACCACCAGCCGTTCAACTACTTCGCGAACCAGGCGCCGGGCACCGCGAGCCGCGCGCAACACCTGCTCGACGGCGGCGCGAACGGCGCCGAGTTCATCAAGGCGATCGATGCGGGCACGCTGCCGCAGGTCGCGTTCTACAAGCCGCAAGGGAACCTGAACGAGCACCCGGGCTACACGGACGTCACCTCCGGCGACCAGCACATCGCCGACGTGATCGCGCACCTGCAGGCCAGCCCGCAGTGGAAGAACATGGTCGTGGTCGTCACGTACGACGAAAACGGCGGCTTCTGGGATCACGCCACGCCGCCGAATGCCGACCGCTGGGGCCCGGGCACCCGCATTCCGGCGCTGATCGTGTCGCCGTATGCGAAGAAGGGTTTCGTGGACCACACGCAGTACGACACGGGTTCGATCCTGCGCTTCATCACGCGTCGCTTCTCGCTGCCGCGCCTCGCGGGCCTGCAGCAGCGCGACGACGCGCTGAAGGCGAACGGCGCGCAGCCGATGGGCGACCTGACGAACGCGCTCACGCTGTCGCCGAACCTGTAATCGCATCGCGATCGCGAACGGGCCGGGCACGCCGCCGGCTCGCTCGAACGGAGAGCGGCCCCTCGGGGCCGCTTTTTTTCATGGTGGCACGATGCCGCGCGGCGGCGTCACCATCCGTACTTCAGCTCGACGCCGACGTAGTCGGCGTTGTGCCCGCCCGCCTGCCGGATCGCGTCGCCGACCTGGAAATGCACGGCCTCGACCGCGCCGATCAGGTTCGCCGCAATCGTCCAGTCCGCGCGCAACTGCACGTACATGCCCGTCCACGACCCGCCCTTGCCCGCCGTGCCCGGCACCGGGATGTTCGGCTGCTGATAGACGGCATCGCCGGTCGTCTCGCGCCACTGGAAGCCCAGCGCGCCGAGCAGCGACAGGTTCGGCGACGGTTTCAGCGTCACGGACGGCTTCACGTGAATCAGGTTCGCGTAACTCGTATAGCCGGCCAGCGTGAAGTAATAGCCGTTCGGAAACAGCGGATTGAAGGTGCCGACGCGGCCGTCGTGCGGATGCCGGTCGCCCGATGCCGCGTCGACCTGCAGCGCGATGCGCGGCGACCACGGCGCGTCGAGCTTGTAGCCGGCAATCGAACCGACGGCCCACGCGCCGATCGTCGCGTTGCCGACCGTGCCGGTCTGCAGCATCGTTTCGAGATCCCAGTCGAAGCGGCCCTGCGTGCCCGTGTAGCGCACGTCCCATACGTCGCGATGCTCGGGCCCGCTCGCATCGAGGAAACGCGCGCCGCGGCGGTTGTAGCGCGACCAGTAGCCCGACAGATCGCCTGGCCCGACCGACTGCCGCTCGAAGCGCACGCCGCTGAACGTGAGATCGCGATTCGACACGTCGTCGAAATCGGACGCGTTGCGGTTCTGCACCGGCTGCGTCGCATAGCCGATGAAGCGCCACTTTCCGTATTCGTAATCGGCCCAGACCGCATCGAACGCCAGCCGCACGTTCGGGCCGTCGCGCGCGGCGATGAAGCGCTGCAGGTCGAACGCCATCTCCTGACGGCCGACGCGGAACTTGACCGTGCCGCCGCCGAGCGCACCCGTGTAGGTCGCGAACGCCTGTTCGAGATCGAGCGGGTTCCTGTCGACCGGCGACACCGCGTTCTTGCCGAACGCGCGTGCGTCCTGCAAGTGCGCGAAGAACTGCCAGTGCCGGCCGAGGTGCGCATCGGCGTGCACTTCGATGCGCTGGATCAGGTACGTATCCGATTGCGCGGAGCCGATGCCGAACAGCGGCGCGTCGTTGGTCTCCAGGCGTTCGCGCAGGTTCACGCCGAGCGACAGATAGGAGGCCGGATCGTTGCCGAGCGGGATGTATTTCAACCCGTCGAGCGGCGCATGCGGCACGCAGGGATTCGCGAGCACCGACCAGTCTTCCTGCCAGCGGTTGAACAGCACCGTCGGCCGCTTGGCGGTGCACGTCGACGCCGGCGCCGAAGCCGATGACGCGGTCGACATCGGCGCCGGTTCTTGCGTCGAAGCCGGCGTGATGGTCGAGGGCGACGCGCCTGCCGTTTCCGCACACGCAGCGTCGGCCCCAGCGAACAGCAGTCCCGCGACGACGGACACGCGCGCGGCCCGCTCGAAGCGGTGGCCGCGGCGTCCGCCCCGTCGCTCGATCATGCGCGCTCCTGCGTGGTTGCGCCGGCCGATTGCGCCGCGCACAGCGCAAGCGTCGCGAGCGCGCCGACGGGAACCAGCAACGCCAGGAACCCGACGTAGCGGAACCCGAGCGCACCGGCCGCCGCGCCGAGCGCGAACGCGACGATCGCCGGCAGCATCTTCGCGAAGCGTGCGCGCGCGGTGGCGCGCACGCTGTCCGCCGTGCCGGGCGACAGCATGTCGACGGCATCCAGGATCGCCTGCGTGACGTTGCCGGTCATCACCGTATTCGGCACGCCGCCCGCGCGAGCGATCACCCGCGGATGCGCGTTCTGCACGCCCATCGCGAACGTGCCCACGATGCCGGCCACCAGCGCGGCGAGGCTGTCGGGCTGCGTGACGGGCGTCGCCCACACGCCTGCCGCGCAGAAGCCCAGCAGCAGCACGGCCTGCACCGCATGCAGCATGCGCGCGCCCTGCCACGCCGGCCGCGCGGACATCGACCGCGCGATCAGGCTGCTCGCGATCACGCCGCACACGAACGCCGGAAACACGCTGAGCTTCAGCACGACACCCTGGCCGAAGCCTGCGATGCCCGCACCGATCAGCACGAAGTTGCCGGTCACGTGCGCGGTGAACAGCCCGAACAGCGCGACGAAGCTCAGCGTGTCGACGAAGCCGGCCACCGCGGCAAGGATCGTGTCCTCGTGCTTCATCGCGCCGCGCTCGCGTGGATTTCGGCGACGTAGCCGCCCGGGAACTGCACGAACGCCGCATCGCGGCCGTCCGACTTGAACGGCGGCACGAGCACGGTCACGCCCGCGGCTTCGGCCTGCTTCAGCGTCGCGGCGAGATCGGATACTTCGTAGCCGGTCATCTCGCGCCCGAACGGGTAAGGCAGATGGCCGTCCGTCACCAGCACGGTCATCTTGCCGAAGCCCGATTCGATGCGAATGCGGCGGTAGGTATCGTCCGGCCGGCCGATCTCGATGCCCGGCGCCTTCAGGTCGTCGGACACCACCTTGCCTTTCGAGAACTTGACGAAGTCGTGCACGAACTTGCGCGCGCTTTGCGGCGATACGTACACGCGGTTCTCGGGGATGGTCTGCAGCGCGTCGTAATGCGGCGCCTGCGTGTGCCAGTACAACTGCATGTTCACGCCGCCCGCCCACGTGACGATCGCGTCGCGGCCGATCGGATCGGCAAACGTGTCGACGATCACGTCGGCACCGTGCTCGCGCGCCGACTTCACGGCGACGTCCATGTCGGTCACGAGATAGCCGGTGCGCTCCGAGCAGAACGGATACGGGATCGGCGTCTTGAAACCGAATACCGAGATCGTGCCGACCGGCGTCAGCACGAGCTGCGACATCGTCTGGCTCGGCGTCGGCGTGACCTGGAACACGCCCTGCTTCGACTTCTTGCCGCCGAAGGTCGCGACGAAGCTGTCGGTGAAGCGGTCGAAGTCTTCGGGTGCGACGCACACGTGCGTCGTGTCGTACTGCGGGCCGACCGCCACCGTCGGCACCGCCGCAGGCGGCGCCGGCGGTTTCGCGAACGTCGCGGGGGCAGCGGCGAGGCCGCCCGCGAGCATCGCGGCGAGCAGCACGGAACGAAGGGATTTCATCACGGGATGTCCTGATTGTTGCATCGTCATCGAATGGAACGGCCATCATCGGCCGGTTGCCGCGCATCGTCGAGCACGGTCGCGAGCACGAGTGCCGCGATCAGCCCGAGATGCTCGAAAAAGCTGTTGAGCGCCATGAAGTGCTCGGCGCCCGAACGGTTCCAGAAATCGTTCGCCACACACAT
This sequence comes from Burkholderia sp. MSMB1078WGS, assembly GCF_001528895.1. Taxonomy (NCBI): domain Bacteria; kingdom Pseudomonadati; phylum Pseudomonadota; class Betaproteobacteria; order Burkholderiales; family Burkholderiaceae; genus Burkholderia; species Burkholderia sp. MSMB1078WGS. Next base: position 76,220 of record NZ_LPDI01000048.1, read on the forward strand.
CGCAACGAGCGTCAGCATGCCGAGGCTGCCGGCGCCGAGCCACGTGAAGCGGCGAAACACCACGCACAGCGAGCCGACGATCTCGACCGCTATCGCGAGCGCTGCCCACAGCGCGGCCGGCTGCATGCCGAAATGCGCCTGTTCCGCGACCGCGCCGTCGAAATCGAGCGCCTTCGCGACGCCGCCGAGCAGATAGGCGGACACCAGCGCGAGGCGCGCGAGCGGCAGAACCCACGGCTGCGACAGCAGCACGCCGATCCACGCGGGGGTGCCGTAAGCAGTACGCGTCGTCATGTCAGACCGCCCAGCACGAACAGCCGAACGCGCCCCAGAAGCCCTTCGCGTCCGACGTCGGCAACGCACTTGCC